>JAURYY010000124.1 GCA_030653695.1 Paludibacter sp.
CAGGATACAATGGTAAGATATTACAGCTTCGGTGTCAGGAATGACCCGTACTATCAAGTTGTCACTTAGATTCGATATTGAATTTCGTATAATACATCAACAATTTAAATAAGTTTTTAGGGTTTTCCATATCACAAATTAGATCTTTCCTTTTATAGTCGCGCAAAGAAAAAGTATTATTCGTCGACTTTTCATTTTTTTCTAAACAATCTAAACAGACAAAGCCTCTTAAAATAATTAGCGACATGAATCTCAAAAACTTTTTCTTGCTTTTAACAGGAAAATTAGTTTGATAAACTAAATCAAATGTTTCTTCCATTAACAAGGTATAAGTCATTCTTAGCCCACTTTGCAGCTTTCAAGCCTCATTAGGTTAAAAAACAGTTAAAG
Organism: Paludibacter sp.; assembly: GCA_030653695.1. Taxonomy (GTDB): domain Bacteria; phylum Bacteroidota; class Bacteroidia; order Bacteroidales; family Paludibacteraceae; genus Paludibacter. The sequence continues at coordinate 391 of JAURYY010000124.1, forward strand.
TTTGGGTTGAAATGGTCATATTTTGGGTGTTTGCTATTATTTTTCATTGGTTTTATTTTGTAATCTACTGAAAATGAGATATGGCATATTTTCCAAATTCATTTGTAGTACTCAGGGGGGTATTGACAAGAATTTGAAAAAGTATTTACTTTGCCTTTATGTATTTCAAGGTATCAGGCAGACATAATCCCCACACAGGTAAATCGGATTGGTATTACCGTTTAGTAGAGAGCTATCGCAATTCGGATGGTAGGGTTTGTCATCGGACGATGCTCAATGTAGGATTTTTGGATGGCGAAGGATTAACGCCTGAGCAACTGAATTTGATTCAGAAGATACTTACCCAACGAGCCCTGCAGGGAAATAATTTGTTATTTGAGATTCCGGTAAGTGAAGATCCGATAGTGAACCAATATGTTGAAACCTATTATAACAGATTGGTAGCCGAAAAGCGGATTGATGTTCTTGGGGATAAGCCAAAGAAGAAGCCTTATTCCAAAGGTAAAGATTTGGAAATTATCGATTTGAACAGTATTCGTAACAAAGATGTTCGGGAAATTGGTGCGGAATGGTTGTCGTATCAAGCCACCGAGCAATTGCAAATCCGTTCATTTTTGGAACGTCAGGGCTGGAGCGACCAGGATATACGCTTGGCTCAAACACACATTATCAGCCGTGCAGTTTATCCAGCTTCCGAATATGAGACTTCCCGCTGGATACAGGATAATTCGGCCATTTGCGAAGTAACGGGTTATGATCTGGCGAAAATAAGCAAAGACAAATTATATTCCATCGCCAAAAAGCTCTATTCAGTCAAAGATGAATTGGAGCAACATCTGTCGCTTCGTACCAACGAACTATTTGACATAGAGGATAAGATTGTGCTTTACGACTTGACCAATACCTATTTTGAAGGTCGCAAACAAGGAAGTAAACTTGCCAAATTCGGTCGGAGTAAAGAAAAACGTAGCGATGCCAAATTGGTGGTATTGGCTTTGGTGATCAATCCTGAGGGATTTATCAAGTACTCAGCCATATTGGAAGGCAACATGTCCGACCCTCGATCCCTGGAGAGAATGATAAACAAACTCAGGGTAAAAACTTCCGATTGCGCCCAAAATGCATTGGTGGTGATTGATGCTGGCATTGCCACAGAGGAAAACCTGAAAATGATACGCGATAAAGGATATGATTATATGTGCGTAAGCCGTTCTACACTCAAGCAATATAGCAAAGAGGCAGATGCACCCACGGTAACGGTAACCGACAATAAGAAACAACGGATTGACCTTTGCCGTGTAAAATCGGACAAGAACACAGACTATTACCTCAAAGTGGAAAGTCATGCCAAAGAGATGAAAGAGCGTTCGATGAATGAACAGTTTCTTCAACGCTTTGAACAAGAGATGCAAAAAATTGCAGACAGTATCCACAAGAAATCGGGTGTCAAACAATTGGATAAAGTATATGAACGCATTGGGCGATCCAAACAAAAATATCCCTCGATAGCACGCTATTTTGATATTGAAATAGAATCCAAACCATACGTTCAAGAAAAAGCAGGACAAAAAAATAAAGGACAAGACAAAAACAAAAACCAAGATAATCAAGATAATCAAGATAATCAAGCAGTTGAAACACAGAAAAAGCATATTGTAACTTCCATTAAATGGTCGATAAAACCCGATGTGGATATAAATGCACGAAGCGGTGTGTACTTCCTACGCACCACGCTTGAATCTGATAATAAAGAACTGTTGTGGCAATGCTACAATATAATACGTGAAATTGAAGCCACATTTCGTGTATTGAAAACCGACCTTGACCTTCGCCCAATTTATCACCAAAAGGATGAAAATACGATGGCTCACCTGCATTTAGGCATACTGGCTTACTGGGTGGTCAATACGGTGCGATTCCAATTAAAGCAAAATGGCATAAACTCCGGCTGGAAAGAAATTGTACGCATAATGAACACCCAAAAAGCGGTTAGCACGCTGGCTCAAAATCAGGCAGAAGAAGTTATCAAAATCAGGCGATGCTCCGAACCAAATCAAAAAGTAATACAACTATACGATGCACTGAAATACAAATACGCACCCTTCAAAAAGAAAAAATCTGTAGTACACAAATCTGAACTCGAAGACGAGCAAATCATTGAACAGCAAATCTTTTGGTCGGATTAGCTGCAAAATGGGCTAATGTTATGGTGTGTTTTTTCCAGACATTGCCTTTGTTGATAATTATCGTTTTTTGGAAATTATTTGGGCCTGTGATTTTCAAATGAGGTATATCATTAGGATAATTTACTCCATTATTGTCCCAATCCAATATACATTTGCAAAAAGTAACTGCTTCTTCATTGCAAGGCAAATCATTAATACCATTTCCAGAATGGGGATAATAGTTTTCAAGATTAATGGT
>JAURYY010000125.1 GCA_030653695.1 Paludibacter sp.
TTCCATTCTTTTCCATTTCTTCACAGAAAATTGATTCGAAAACTAACCATATACCATCAACCTTGTCTTAGAAAAGAGCCATTATTTATTGTTTTACAAATATTAAAAATACGTTGGGTACAAAAGCCGATAGTCATTTTATTATATGTAGGCGTATAAAACGAAGAAACGGGAATTAATCCCGTTTCTTCATCTCTATATTTCACAAAAAAACTATTTGGACGTAATTGCTACCACAATTTTAGCTTCCAGCTCGGCTGCTAATTCAGGATTGTCTCTGATTACGTTTTTAGATGCATCGCGTCCTTGAGCCAGTTTGGTCTCACCGTAGCTGAACCACGATCCGCTTTTTTTGATAATACCATATTCCACACCTAAGTCGATAATTTCACCTGTTTTCGAAATTCCTTGACCGTACATAATGTCAAACTCAGCTTTGCGGAATGGTGGTGCCACTTTGTTTTTCACCACTTTCACACGGGTTTGATTTCCGATTGCCTCGTCACCATCTTTCAATTGACCGATACGACGAATGTCCAAACGAATTGAAGCATAGAATTTCAACGCATTACCACCGGTGGTAGTTTCCGGATTGCCAAACACGATACCAATTTTTTCACGTAATTGATTGATAAATATACACGTTGTATTTGTTTTGCTGATGTTTGCGGTAAGTTTACGCAATGCTTGCGACATCAAGCGGGCTTGCAATCCCATTTTCGAATCACCCATGTCGCCTTCTAATTCGGCTTTCGGAGTTAAAGCTGCAACAGAGTCAATCACCACAATATCAACTGCTGAAGAACGAATCAGCTGATCGGCAACTTCCAATGCTTGTTCTCCGTTATCCGGTTGCGAAATCAGTAATTCTTCAATATTTACGCCCAATTTCTCTGCATAAAAGCGGTCGAAAGCATGTTCCGCATCGATAAACGCTGCAATACCACCCGCTTTTTGAGCCTCGGCAATGGCATGAATAGCCAACGTAGTTTTACCCGACGATTCAGGTCCAAAAATTTCGGTCACACGACCGCGCGGATAACCGCCAACACCCAATGCCACATCCAACCCAATAGAGCCGGACGAAATAAAGGCAATATCTTCTATTTTAGAGTCACCCATTCTCATAATGGTACCTTTTCCGTGATCTTTTTCAATTTTATCCATTGCCAACTGCAATGCTTTCAGTTTTTCTAACGATGGTTTTTTAACTTCATCGGCTTTTTTTTCTGCCATATTTTTGACTTTTATTTAATTTTATTTTTATAAACTTCTAATTCATAATTTTAAAAATTTCTTTTACAAAGATAAAAATTTAATTTTTCAATTTCACTATGAATTCACTATGAATTTTACAAAAATGTGATTATTTATATTCTCCCCAATGTTTAATTTCTATGTCATCCTGGTTCATTTTGCAAAATGCTTTGATAAAAGCACTTGCTAATCGGGCGTTGGTAATTAAAGGGATGTTGAAGTCAATCGCACCACGCCGAATTTTATAGCCATTTGTCAATTCGCGTTCTGTGAGGTTTTTAGGAATATTAATAACCAGATCGAATTTCTTATCGGCAATCATTTCCATTACTTTCATTTCCGATTCTTCGTCGGGCCATCCCACGTACGAACTTTCAACATTATTCTCTTCGAGGAATTTTTGTGTTCCGCCGGTTGCAAATAATTTGAAATCATTTTGAATCAGAACACGGCAGGCGTCTAATAAATCAACTTTCGATTTTGTTGAACCGGACGACACCATGATGTTTTTCTTAGGAATACGGTATCCTACCGAAAGCATAGCAGTTAGCAATGCGTCATCGAAATGTGTTCCGATACAACCCACTTCGCCGGTTGATGCCATATCCACCCCCAACACTGGGTCGGCTTTTTGCAGACGGGTGAATGAGAACTGTGAAGCTTTTATACCCACATAATCCAGATCGAAAGCTGATTTGCCGGGTTTTTCAACCTCCATACCCAACATTACTTGTGTGGCAAGTTCGATGAAGTTTATTTTCAACACTTTAGATACAAAAGGAAACGAACGCGAAGCCCTTAAGTTACACTCAATTACTTTAATGTCATTGTCCTTGGCTAAAAACTGAATGTTGAATGGTCCCGAAATATGCAATTCTTTTGCAATTTCGCGCGCAATCTGTTTAATGCGGCGAACAGTTTGAGTATAAATTTTTTGCGGAGGGAACTGAATGGTTGCATCGCCGGAGTGAACACCTGCAAATTCGACATGTTCGGAAATGGCATAAACCACTAACTCTCCGTTTTGTGCTACGGCATCAATTTCAATTTCCTTAGCATATTCAATGAATTCGGAAACAACAACGGGATGTTCCTGCGAAACTTCAGTGGCCAAAGTAAGAAATCGTTCTAATTCATTGTTATTGGAGCACACATTCATGGCAGCACCCGAAAGTACATACGAAGGACGCACCAACAGCGGAAATCCAACTTCCTCGACAAATAAATATATTTCTTCGAGCGTGCTGAGTTCTTTCCATCGCGGCTGGTCAATTCCCAAACGGTCTAACATCGAAGAAAACTTATGTCGGTTCTCGGCATTGTCGATATCTATGGCTTGTGTTCCGAGTATTTTTACACCTGCTTCGTGCAATTTAACGGCTAAATTATTCGGGATCTGACCACCGGTCGAAACAATCACACCATTCGGATTTTCAAGTTCAATAATATCGCGTACACGTTCGTAACTTAACTCATCGAAATAAAGTCGGTCGCACATATCGTAATCGGTCGAAACCGTTTCGGGATTGTAATTTATCATTACCGAACGAAACCCTTCTTTGCGAATGGTGTTCAAGGCATTGACCGAACACCAGTCAAATTCAACCGAAGAACCGATACGGTACGCACCCGATCCGAGTACAATAACTGAACGACGGTCGCCTAAGTATTTAACATCGTTGGTCGTGCCGTTATAAGTTAAATAAAGGTAGTTGGTTTGAGCAGGATATTCGGCTGCTAATGTGTCGATTTGTTTTACTACCGGAAAAATACCACGAATGATGCGTTCGTTGCGCATGGTATCGGTTGGCATTTGCTTTTTGTAAATCAATTTCGACAATTGGTAATCGGAAAACCCTATTTGTTTTGCTTTCACAAATAAATCAGTCGGAAATTCCTCTTTGGTATTATAATTTTCAATTTCGTGCGAAGTATCAATGATGTTTTTCAGTTTATATAAAAACCAACGGTCAATTTTTGTTAATTCGTAAATCCGATCGACACTATAACCTTGTTCGAAGGCTTGTGATACATAGAATACTCGTTTGTCGGTAGGTGCCGATAAGTCTTTATCCAACTGGTTGGTAAATAGTTCTTTATTTGCCACAAAACCATGCATGCCTTGTTGAATCATGCGCAGCCCTTTCTGGAAAGCTTCTTCAAAATTGCGTCCGATAGACATAATTTCGCCGACCGATTTCATTGAAGATCCAATTTCGCGGCTTACACCATGGAATTTTGCCAAATCCCAGCGTGGTATTTTACAAACTATATAATCGAGCGCAGGTTCAAAGAAAGCCGAAGTATTTTTGGTTACAGAGTTTTTAAGTTCGGGCAATCCATAACCCAGCCCAAGTTTAGCTGCTATAAATGCAAGCGGATAGCCTGTTGCTTTCGATGCCAATGCGGATGAGCGGCTCAAACGGGCATTCACTTCTATGACGCGATAATCTTCTGATTCGGTATCGAATGCATACTGAACATTACATTCGCCTACAATTCCGATGTGGCGGATAATGCGGATAGCTAATTCACGTAGTTTGTGATATTCGCTATTGGTTAATGTTTGCGAGGGTGCCACCACTATACTTTCGCCGGTGTGAATGCCGAGCGGGTCGAAGTTTTCCATGTTACAAACCGTAATGCAGTTGTCGTAACGGTCGCGCACTACTTCGTATTCAATTTCTTTCCATCCTTTCAGCGATTTTTCGACCAATACCTGAGTTGAGTGTGAAAATGCTTTATTTACCAGCGTTTTAAGTTCCTCATCGTTGTCGCAAAAACCACTTCCTAAGCCACCCAATGCATAAGCAGCACGCACAATTACCGGATAACCCAGTTCGTTGGCAGCACGGATTGCATTTTCGACATCAGTAACAGCTTCACTTTTGATAAATTTAACATCAATTTCGGCTAATTTCTGGTTGAAAATTTCGCGGTCTTCGGTGTCGATAATAGATTGAACGGGAGTTCCAAGAACGCGTACATTGTATTTTTCAAAAACTTTACTTCTGTAAAGTGCCACACCGCAATTCAATGCCGTTTGTCCGCCAAACGAAAGAAAAACGCAGTCGGGACGTTCTTTTTCGATGACACGTTCCACAAAATCGGGCGTTACGGGCAGAAAGTAAACTTTATCGGCAATTCCTTCCGAAGTTTGAACCGTGGCAATGTTCGGATTAATCAGTACAGTTTCAATGCCTTCTTCTTTCAAGGCTTTCAATGCCTGCGAACCTGAATAGTCAAATTCACCGGCTTCGCCAATTTTCAATGCTCCCGACCCAAGTACTAATACTTTTTTGATGTCCTTTTTGTCAGGACCTTTATATTCCTGTTTCAAAACTAATCGGGCATCAATTTCCTGTTCAATCAGTTGAGGAACGGAAGTAATTTTATCGGTCAGTGTTCTAATAAATACATCGAATAAGAATTCAGTATCGGTAGGTCCTGAGGCGGCTTCCGGATGAAATTGTGCAGAGAACCATGGTTTCGTTTTGTGGCGGATACCTTCGTTGGTTCCATCGTTCATATTTACAAACAAAGGTTCCCAATCGGCTCCTATGGTTTTGTTATCGACAGCAAAACCATGATTTTGGGAAGTGATAAAACCACGTTGCGTTCCTACCAATTGTACCGGCTGGTTGTGACTTCGGTGACCATATTTAAGTTTGTAAGTTTTAGCTCCCCCTGCAACCGAAAGTAGTTGATTTCCCATACAAATACCAAAAATTGGTTTTTCGGTGAGCATTGCAGTCTGTATATGTCTAACAGTATCTTCCGCATATTCAGGGTCGCCGGGTCCGTTCGAGATAAATAATCCGTCGAAATCAATGTGATTAAAATCATAATCCCAGGGTACACGAATTACAGTTGTATCTCTATTTAACAAGCACCTGATTATATTGTGTTTTACTCCGCAATCAACCAACAGAATACGATGTTTTCCTTGTCCGTAAGTAATAACTTCTTTACAACTTACTTTGTCCACCTGATTTTCGTCATCGGGATTAATAAAATCAATGTCATCGCCATCCGGGAAAATGAGTTTCCCTTTCATAGTGCCTTTTTCACGAACTAATTTAGTCAACTCGCGGGTGTCAACGCCAAAAATTCCGGGTACCTGATTTTCTATCAGCCATTCGCTTAAACTTTTTCCGGCGTTCCAATGACTGTATTCAAATGAAAAATCGGAAATAATCAATGCCGTTGCCTGAATTTTTTCCGATTCGTAAAAAGTAGAAAGTCCGTTTTGGATTAGGTCGTTCGGAACGCCGTAATTCCCAACCAACGGGAATGTTATTGTCAATAACTGTCCCGAATAGGAGGGGTCAGTCAATGCTTCGGGATAACCAACCATTGCCGTGTTAAAAACTACTTCACCAGCTACTGCTTTTTCGTAACCAAAGGATTTTCCTTTAAAAACGGTTCCATCTTCTAAAACTAAATGAAAGGGTTTGTACTTTTGCATATATAATTGATTGATTTAATTGTTTTATCCGACTCCAATAGCCCAAATTTATGCAAAAGTACTGTTTTTTCAACTTTTGTGCAAGTTCTTATTTTCATTTTATGGTTTTTTAAAAGCCTGATATAAAACCGAATAAAAAAAGCATATAAATGCTTTTTTTATCAGCAAAATAAAACCGGTTAAATTTCATTTTGTTTGAAAGTTAACCGGCTTTTTCAAAGTGAGTATGATTGGAGAATTTTTATAATTGAATCATGCTGCCTTTACCCCTTTTTTTGCTTGCGTTCTAACGGTATTATTCCTCCGGCCATTTCGCCTATAATATTAATGAGTTCGGTGCCGGTGGGGATAACTATTTTAGCATTAGCCGATAGCGATGCCTCCACTGCTTCTAATTTCCGCAACAGTTGAGCATTTCCGATAAAATATTTATCGGCAGCTTCATTTACCAATTTTATGGCTTCAGCTTCACCTTCGGCATGTAGAATTTTGGATTGCTTATACCCTTCGGCTTCTTTAATTTTGGCGCGTTTTACTCCATCGGCAACGGTTTCGGCAGCAGTAGCCGAATCGATGGCTGCAATTTTTTCGTTTTCGGCTTTTACCACTTTATTCATTGTTTCCTGAACGTCTCTGGGTGGGTCAATTTGCTTGAGCTCGGTACGAACAATTTCAATTCCCCAATTTTTAGTTTCGACATGCAGCGTATTATAGAGATCTGCATTGATTTTTCCTCGTTCGCTGTTCGCCGATTTGAGCGTAAGTGTGCCGATAATGTTACGAAGGGTAGTACGGGCAAGATTCACAATCTGCCATTTATAATTATTTACATTGTAAATGGCTCCTTTTACGCTTTCTTCGTCCGATTTTACACGGAAATACACTTGAGCATCGACACTTGCATTCAAATTATCGTTGGTGATAATTTCCTGTGGCTCGGCATCAACCATTTGTTCGGTCACATTTACAATGTAAATACGGTCGATAATAGGAATAATCCAGTGAAAACCTGGGGTGGCATACTTATGGTATTTCCCGAGTCTTTCGATTAATCCGCGTTCGGTGGGTCGAACAATTCTGATTCCCATTAGAAATACAAATACAATTGCAATAAGCAAAATAAAATAAATCATTTTTGTTTCCTTTCTTAGTTTAGTTAATAATTTAATTTAGAAAAATGCAATAATAATATGTTGGTAAAAATTGTCAAGTTTTACAACGTTGTTG
>JAURYY010000129.1 GCA_030653695.1 Paludibacter sp.
TCGGCGTGAGCTCAGTCGAACGCTATCGGGATTATCCGCTAAATCAGCGAAAATCAGCGTTCTATTCTCATTAATTAGGAAGTATTAGGTGCTTTTTAAAAATAGAACCAAAATGATTTAATTGTCAGCAAGAATATTAAATCATATATTTATTTGAGTTAAATTTATTTCATTGGGTGCAAAAACCGATAGTCATTATATATTATTGAATAATAGATATGTAGATGACAAATATCGAGACACTTTATTATTTGCGTATTATTTCTCACGCAAAGGCACAAAGACGCAAAATTTAAAATCAAACAGCTGAAAATCAATTTAAATTTAAAAAATACGCAAAGAGAAAATTTAAAAGTTTTCTTCGCGATTTAGTATCTTTGCGTGATAATGAATTTTTTATACCGAATCATTGTAAGAATCAAATATCAAAAAAAATATGAAACGAATAATCAACACATCAAACGCACCTACTGCCATCGGCACTTACAGTCAGGCAGTGGAAGCGAACGGAACACTTTATATTTCAGGTCAGTTGCCCATCAATCCGGCGGTTGGTAAAATTGAAGCAACCGAAATTTCAACACAAACCGAACAGGTTTTTGCTAATATCAAAGCCATTCTCGAAGAGGCAGGTTATACATTTGCCGATGTAGTGAAATCAACGGTTTTTCTTGCCGATATTGCAGATTTTGGAGGGATGAACGAAGTTTATAAGCAGTATTATCAGACTGAATGTCCGGCGCGTTCGGCTTTTGCCGTAAAAGCATTACCGCTCGGGGCATTGGTCGAAATTGAGACAATAGCTGTCAAATAAGTCTGATTTTATAAAACCATTTTACTTTGATTTTAATAAAAAAAGGATGCCGACCGGCATCCTTTTTTGTTAAAAATTGAAATTCAAATATCTTCTACTTAACAATTACTTTGGTAACGTAATCATTTATTTTTACAATATAAGCACCGGCATTTACTTTGTAAACTGAAGTGTTTTTAGAAGTTAACTGACGACCTGCAATGTCGAATATTGAAACTTTTTCATTTCCGGACAGTCCAAGAATGTTAATCTCAAGTGATTTTGAAATAACATTGTAGGTGGCATAGTTAATGTCTTTTACGGAAGTAGATTCCTGTGCGAAAGCCTCATCAAGCGCAGCGATTGTATTTCCCACATTTAAAACTTCGACCATAACATCCATGTCAGTCAATGCTTTGCGGTACAATCGGAAATCGTAAACTTTTGTTTTGCGTAAATATACATCGCTTGTATACTACCAAATTTATTATTCCGAAAAATTTGACTCCCGATTTAGTAATAAATTACGTTGAAGATTTGATTGTCAACGAAACAGCACTCGAATGTGCTTTCGAAGGAAACCGCTTTCACGATTTAATGCGTATAGCTATTCGGCGCAATGATAATGCATATTTGGCAAACAAAGTGGCTGCTAAACACTCCGAAAATAAAGAAGCAATCCGACAGAAATTATTGGATAGAACGAATTGGTATTTGAAGTAAAAAATAAAATAATAATTACAAAAGAATAGCCCTGAAAATTTATTAAATTTTCAGGGCTTATTATTTGCATTCGATTGGGATTACGAAAACGACATGCCTCCGTTGATGTCAATATTGGTTCCGGTCAGATAATCGGAGTCGGCTGATGCGAGGAATAAAACCAAATCGGCTATATCTTCAGCATCGCCTTCACGCCGTAATGGATAAATCCCTTTCATGCGTTCACGATTTTCGGGCGTGTTAAACCGGTCGTGGAAAGAAGTGGCTATTGTTCCGGGTGCTAAAGCATTTACGCGGATTCCTTTTGGTCCCAATTCTTTTGCCATGGAGCCTTTTAGCATACCAATTTTGTCGTACAGTTTACCTAAAAAAAGCTGACTGAAACCGTAAGCAATCATAAAGAAAATGGTAATAGTTTCTAAAATATCTTTGGCTTGCTTGGAAGTTTCTTCTTGAGCAACATTTGTATCGATAATGCCTAACTCAGCAGCAATCCCTTCGCGGTTGACAATGATTCGTTATTCTTTCTTTCTTATTGTTGTCATTCAAGTATAAGACAAATTGGATTGCTGAGAATATATTTTTTCTCAGCACATTATAGCAATGACGACAAATTAAGGTTTATGCTGAGCGGGCATTTACTATGTTTTCATATTAGCGTAAAAAATTTATTGCCAGCTAAATATATAAATTATTAAACTCAATTTATGCCCAGTTGAAGTATATCTTATTATTTTACAAACATAGGGACTCGGCACCCTTTCGTAATTGTATTTTTTTGATTTTCAGTCCGACTTCGTCGGGCTGAAAATCAAAAAGAGGGGAGAATCTTGTACTATCCCCCAGTTGCGCTTCGCTTACTGAGGGTTATACACATTGAACCCTTTCGGGGTAAATATATCATCTGATTGAATACCTGTTATTTACCAAAAACAATCACTTTTTTTAGGGGTGCTGAGTAATTACAAACGTTGTTTGTTTTTTGTGAAAGTATTCTCAGCCTATTTGACTTGTTTTTAACTTGAAACTAATTTTTTTTGCAGTATTTTTGGCATTGATAACTCTAATAAATAATCTCGGTAATATGAATATTTCACAAAAATCAATCGTTGTATTCTTTTCAATGCTTGAATTGGTATCACAATCAGTCGCTTTTTCGCAAAACGAACCCATACACAAGGGAAAGTTCGAACCCACCTGGCAATCGCTTCAACAATATAAAGTGCCGGACTGATTCCGTAATGTCAAGTTCGGAATATGGGCGCACTGGGGTCCTCAATGCCAGCCGGAGGAGGGTGACTGGTATGCCCGATTTATGTATGTGGAGGGAAGCCGCGAATACAAAACACATTGTGCAAAATACGGACATCCTTCGGAATTTGGTTTCAAAGATGTGTGTAATGTATGGAAAACAGAAAACTGGAATCCCGATGCATTGGTGAAACTTTATAAAAAAGCCGGAGCGCGTTATTTTTTCGCCATGGCCAATCACCACGATAATTTTGATAACTACGACAGCAAATACCAGCCATGGAACTCGGTTAATGTTGGGCCAAAAAAAGATATAATAGGCGGGTGGCAGAGGGCTGCCCGAAAAAATGGTTTGTATTTCGGTGTTAGCAATCATGCCGCACATGCTTGGCTTTTTTACGAAACCGCTCAACGTTCGGATAAAATCGGACAAAAAGCAGGTATTCCTTATGATGGAAGACTGACAAAGGAAGACGGGAATGGAAAATGGTGGGAAGGACTTGATCCGCGGGAATTATATGCACAGAATCATGTACTAAGTACAGGAAGCGAAAATACCGGAAATATACATAATCAGTGGGGTTGGGAAAATGGAGCTACACTGCCTTCAGTCGAGTATTGTAATAATTTCCAGGACAGGGCTATTGATCTGATCAATAAATACAATCCCGATTTGATTTATTTCGATGACACTGCTTTGCCTTTGTGGACGGTGAGTAATGCAGGTCTAAAAGTGGCAACACACTTTTACAACCACAATGCGAACCGAACTAAAGGTAAATCGAAAGGTGTGATTTTTGGGAAAATACTGAACGACGAACAGAAAAAATCGTTGGTATGGGACGTTGAAAAAGGAGCTCCGGATCAGATTCAGGAACGTCCGTGGCGAGCCTGTACCTGTATAGGTGAATGGCATTACCGGCGGTCGGTGTACGAGCAGAATCGCTATAAACCGGCAGAACGTGTAATTCAAATGCTTGTTGATATTGTAAGTAAAAACGGAAATATGCTGCTCAATGTTCCCGTTCGCGGCGATGGAACGATTGACGAAAAGGAATGGAAGATAGTGCAAGAGATAGGAGAGTGGTTGGCAGAGAACAGTGAAGGAATTTACGATACCCGACCATGGAAAATTTATGGCGAAGGACCATCTTCCGAAAATGCAAATCCATTACAGGCACAAGGTTTCAACGAAGGAAAAATGAAATTTTCGTCCGATGATATCCGTTTCACCATAAAAAAGAAAGTGCTTTTTGCATTTGTTATGGGAAAACCTGCCGGCATTAAAGTTAATATCAAATCGCTCGCTATAGGAAATCAGCTTTATGGAAAAAAAATCGGAAAAATTGAACTGCTTGGTTATGGTAAAGTTGTTTTTAAACAATCGGATAAAGGAGTGGAAATTCAATTACCAAAGCTGAATAAATCAACAGATTATGTGTTGACATTTAAAATAAGGTAATAAAATTTGTTGAAAACAGAAATTTATTCAATATAACTCATCTAAATTTCCTCTAATGTCTTTTATTATATTGAGTGTTTCACACAACAGACTTGTTATTTCTTATCCATAAAAAAAAACTTCTGATATCTTTCGATAACAGAAGTTCTTTTTTATTTTTTAAAAAACTAAGATTAGTTTTTTGGGGTTGCTTCTTTAACAACCATGGCGCGGCCATCAAATTCTGCGCCGTTCAATTCAGAAATGGCTTTTTTTGCAGCTGCATCATCCGACATTTCAACAAATGCAAAACCTTTCGATTTGCGTGTGTCGCGGTCCATGATAATTTTGCATGAATCTACCTGACCATACTCTTCAATAACCTCTTTAAGGTCGCTTTCTCTGACTTTGTAACTTAAGTTACCTACGTAAATGTTCATAAAAATAAAAATAAAATAAATAAAATAAATAAATGTGATTAAAGAGAAGTATAATAACGCAGATATAACAAAATCAGATTAAAAAAATAAGACTTGAAAATAGACAGACGAATAAATACATTTCTTTTCGGGGGACAAAGGTACGCTTTTTTTTGAATACAACAATTTATTTTGTCAAGAAACATTGAAATTTAGATAATTATTAAATTTGAAACATTTAAAATAGCACATGTCGAAGAATTGTAAAATAAAAATTAAGAATTTCAGCTGTTATGTGGAAATATGTAAACAACAACCGAAGATAGCGATAAATCAAATTCCTGAAATAGTTTTTCGTCTAATTTGACTTTTTTTTCCGATACAGAACAAAATGAAAAGATTAACTTTGCTGTCAGTAATTTTGTTGTTTTTTAAATATCAATGAATCGTTATAAAATATTCATAATCACGCAAAGACGCTAAATCGCGAATGGTACAATCCGAGAAACGGATGAAAACTTTAAAGTTTTCTCTTTGCATTTTTTATTTTTAAATTGATTTTCGGATATTTTATTTTTAAATTCGCGCCTTCGCACCTTTGCGATGAAAATAATACGCAAATGGAAGTTTAACGAACATCCCGTTTCTGGAAAATATCAAGTCTCAATATTTATTGTCTAAATGTCAATTATTCAATAATATATTTGATTTTATAACGAAATATTGAAAATTCATTTTCATGAAAATATCTTACAAAATACTGTCGCTGGTTTCTGTTCTTTTGCTATTTTTCCATGTTTCTGATGTTGGTGCTGTCAACGACAAAAAAACCACCAGTCCGCATACTTTTATTCCCCAATATCTGAACTACAAACTTAGTCCTTATTCAGGTATTACGCGTGAGCATTGGAAAGATGCTGCATTGTATCTATTGCAGGGTGCGTTCAGTTATATCAACGGGTTTGATGACCCTATGAAATTTTCCAAGCAGCCTGGTGTGAGTTATCCACGCAAATATGATCAAATTCCGACCGAAAAGCTCGAAGGACTATGCCGAACTCTTTTTGTGGCAGTTCCGTTGCTGAAAGAAAAACCGGAATTAGAAATCAACAGCATTAAAGTAGCCGATTATTACCGCCACCAAATTGGGCTGTTAATCAATCCCGAAAGTCCTTCGTATATTAAGCATCGTACTAAAAACGGTGGTGCCCATCAAAATCTGGTTGAGTTCGGCGCATTAGCAATGTCGTTGACTGCCATTCCCGAGGTATTGTGGGAACCACTGCGACAAAGTCAAAAAGATTCGCTGGCTGCCGTGATGCTCAGTTATGGTGATGGACCTACCGTGGATTCGAATTGGAAATTCTTTAATATTTTCGTGTTGAGTTTTTTTAAAGATCAGGGATACAAAGTGAATGAAAAACTGTTGCTCGACTATCTCGATAAATCGTTGACGCATTATCGCGGCGATGGCTGGTATCACGATAGTCCTGCGTTTGATTATTACAGCATGTGGGCTTTTCAGATGTATGGATCATTATGGTCGGAGTATTACGGCAAAAAGTATTATCCTGACATTGCTATTCAGTTTATGAAAAATTTCAACGATCTGAATGACAATTATCCTTACCTGTTCAGTCGCGATGGGAAAATGATTATGTGGGGACGCAGCATTGCTTACCGTTTCGCTTCGGTTACACCCTTTCCGCTCATGGGACTCGAATACAACCCCAATGTCAATTACGGTTGGCTGCGCCGTATTGCTTCATCAACTTTGATGCAGTTTCTCGAACATCCCGATTTTTTGAGCGAAGGAGTTCCTACATTAGGTTTTTACGGAACTTTTGAGCCGGCTGTGCAAATGTACAGTTGCCGTGGTAGCGTTTATTGGAGTGGCAAGGTTTTTCTTGGTTTGCTGGTTCCCGAAAATAATCCGTTCTGGACGGCTGTTGAAAACGAAGGTTCGTGGGAAAAACAGATGAAACATGACTCGGTTTACAATAAATTCTCTAAAGGTTCAGCAATATTGATTACCGATTATCCGAATGTCGGAGCTTCCGAAATCCGCGCCTGGTGTTACGCAACGGTTAAGGACGACTGGCAGAAGTTTCGCAGTTCAGAAAATTACAACCGCCTGTCGTACAATTCTGCTTTTCCGTGGCAGGCTGATGGCAAAAATGGTGAAGTTGCCATGAACTATGTGTTGAAAAATGACTCTGGTGAATGGGAAGCTTTGCGATTATATACTTTTAAAAAATTTGAAAACGGCATTTATTACCGCGATGCCGTTTTGGAAACCAATCGGAATATTCAGTTTAAACTCGCCGATATTCCAATACCCAATGGTATTTTACGTGTCGATAAACTGATTTTTAAAACTAACAATGTAGAACCCCAAAAGCAAAACATCGAACTCCGTCTGGGTCATTACGCACTGCCTCAATTTGATACAATGATTAAGGAAAAGTCCCGCCATTTAGGAAGTAATACGATGAAGTCAATTGACAACGGTGCATATCAATTGTCCATGATAACTTGGAAACAATGGGGCAAAATGCAGTTTGTGCATGCTGCCGGACTTCACCCGCAAAGCAATGAAAGTAGGGTGATTAATGCTTTTGACACTTTTGAAACAGGAAAGTGCAACGAGAAAATATATGTAACAATCGAACTTTGGAAAGCTTCGGGAAAAGAATGGACGAATAAGGAGCTGACTCCGGTAAAAAAAGTGAGGGTGGCGAAAGATGGTAAATCGATTGAAATATTTTTTAGTGATAAAAGTAGTAAAAAGATCTTTTGAATCAGATTTATTTTCAAGCAAAATCTAAAATGACTATCGGCTTTTGTACCCAACGTATTTTTAATATTTGTAAAACAATAAATAATGGCTCTTTTCTAAGACAAGGTTGATGGTATATGGTTAGTTTTCGAATCAATTTTCTGTGAAGAAATGGAAAAGAATGGAA
>JAURYY010000130.1 GCA_030653695.1 Paludibacter sp.
AATACTCTTTGCAGGTCGAATCCTCTTTTGAGGTTGGATATAACCGCTTCGGTGGTTCCCCTCCACTTTTTGAGCATTCTCTCAATTTCGGGCGAACTGACAATGTTTTGCAAACTTTTAGTTACTTTGGTAAATACAATATTTGTTAGTCCCAGTTCTTTGCATTTTTCAAGGTTTTCCTGGCTGCAAAAACCACCATCGAAACTACTAATTTTCCGGGAAGCGTAGGACAATCGCTTATCATCCCGCTCGGTTGGTTAAGTACTTTAAGTGGCGAATCGAACAAAATGTATGAATTTGGCACCACTGAAATTTCAGGTGCAAATAATTCAGCTTCGCGTGCAAGCTGGTCAACGGTACTTACGTCGCCAACTTTGCTTGACGCAACTCCAATCTCTACTTTCAACTTTACCAAAGGTACCGACAATTGGGATCCGATTCCTTCATTAATACTAACCAAAGTCGGTAACCCTAAACAGGAATCTTCGGTTCAGATAAAAGGATACAGGGGCAGCATTTTTGTATCGAATGTAAAATCGGCTACTACTATTAATGTTTATGGTTTGGATGGCACATTGATTCAAAACAAAGTAATTAAAACTGATGCTGATTTTGAAATCGGAAAAGGATTGTGGATAGTAAAAGCCATTGCCGCTGATGGCAATAAAGCAGCAAAAATTCTTGCTCAATAAACAAATTAAGTTTATTATTATTTTTTAACAGGCTGTTCAGCAATTGAACAGCCTGTTTTTTTTGCACTTCTCAAAACGAAAGCGACTCCTGAAAAACAAGAGCCACTTTAAATGTTTTCACAACGGAATAATCCTTATTGTGATTTGCTTCAAAAAATTGTACTGCAAATATATAATATTTATTTTTATAAATCAAAAATATTGTTTAATAAAAAAACTTTTTTAACTTTAGAGCCTTAAATAAACCGTTTAAATTATTGTGTTATGAAAAAAATTTTGGGATTGGATTTGGGAACAAATAGTATTGGGTGGGCACTGGTGGAGGAAGGGGAAAATGAGACTAAAGAGATATTAGGCATTGGAAGTCGAATAATCCCCATTGATCAAGGTGTTTTAGGAAAATTCGACAACGGTGTAACCGAGTCACAAACAGCTGTTAGAACTCAATTTAGAGGAGTTCGAAGACTTCGTGAAAGGCATTTATTGCGTCGGGAAAGGCTTCACCGAGTTTTACATATCATGGAGTTTCTACCGAAACATTATGAGAAATATATTGATTTTGAAAATAAACTAGGTAAATTCATATCAGATACAGAACCTAAACTGGTATGGAAAAAGAACGAGAATGGAAGATTTGATTTTATTTTTAAAACGTCTTTTAATGAGATGGTTGAAGAATTTAGAATTACTCAACCGCAACTCATTGATGAAGATAAATTAATCCCATACGATTGGACAATTTATTATTTAAGAAAAAAAGCTTTACAACAAAAGATTGAAAAAGAAGAATTGGCTTGGCTATTGCTAAATTTCAATCAAAAACGCGGATATTATCAATTGAGAGGAGAAGAGGAAGAAGAAAATCCGAATAAATTGGTCGAATTCCACTCTCTAAAAGTTACTGAAGTTAATGCAGATGAGTCACAAAAAGGCAAATCCGACATTTGGTATAGCATTATCTTGGAAAATGGGTGGATATATCGGCGCTCAAGCAAAACACCACTATTCGATTGGAAAGATAAAATAAGAGATTTCATTGTTACAACCGACCTAAATAATGATGGTACAATAAAGGTTGACATTGAAGGAAAAGAAAAACGATCGTTTCGTGCACCATCGGAAGATGATTGGACATTATTAAAGAAGAAAACAGAGTCTGACATTGATAAAAGCCATAAAACTGTTGGCTGCTATATCTACGACACATTACTTCAAAATCCAACGCAAAAAATCAATGGCAAACTGGTACGAACTATTGAACGTAAGTTTTATAAACAGGAACTACACGCAATACTTGAAAAACAAAAAGAATTTCATGCTGAATTAAAAAATTTTGAATTATACCACGCTTGCCTTAATGAGCTTTACGGCAATAATGAATCACATAGAAATAGTAATGCAAGTCGTGATTTCACTTATTTATTTTTGAATGATATAATTTTCTATCAACGTCCACTTAAAAGTAAAAAATCGCTGATAAGTAACTGTAAATATGAAACCAGAACTTTTATTAACAAAGAAACCGGAGAGAAACAAATAGATGCAATCAAATGTATCGCTAAATCACATCCACTTTATCAAGAACTTAGACTCTGGAAATTTATTCAAGACCTAAAGATAATTGAGCGGGAAAAAGATATAAATGGCAAATTAAATACAGATGTAGACGTTACAAATGAGTTTCTACAAACCGAGGACGATTATGTTGAATTATTTGATTGGTTGAACAAAACCAAGGAGATTAAACAAGATACCCTCCTATCTTCCTATTTCAAAATAAAAAAGAAAAAAGGTGAAGATAAACTCTCACATAGGTGGAATTATGTAGAAGATAAAGAATATCCATGCAATGAAACAAGAGCTCAATTTCTGAATCGTCTAAACAAAGTAAGTAATGTCCCTGAAAATTTTTTAGATAAAGAAACAGAGATTCAATTGTGGCATCTACTTTATTCTGTGGAAGATAAACTGGAAATTGAGAAAGCATTAAAGTCATTTGCTGTGAAAAATCACTTAGGTGATGATTTTGTTGATGTATTTAAGAAATTTCCACCATTTAAAAAAGAATATGGTGCATATTCCGAAAAAGCAATTAAGAAGTTCCTTCCATTTATGCGAATGGGTAAGTATTGGAAACTTGATAGTATTGACGAAAAAACAAAACTCAGAATTGAAAAGATAATTTCAGGAGAATGCGATGAAACTATACAGAATCGTGTTCGTCAGAAAGCAATAGAATTTACATCATTGTCTGATTGTAAGTGTTTACCTGAATGGTTAGTTGGCTATCTTATTTATGGCATAGAACCTACCGACAAATGGAATACACCGGAAGATTTAGAGGCTTATCTTCGGACTTTCAAACAACACTCACTTCGAAATCCTATTGTGGAACAGGTAATAACCGAAACATTACGAACGGTTAAAGATATTTGGAAATACTATGGAGATTTTTCCGAAATACATATTGAATTAGGACGCGAAATGAAAAATCCGGCTGATAAACGCAAGACAATGACAGCCCAAATTACCGAAAATGAGAATTCAAATTTGCGGATTAAATATCTATTGGCAGAACTAATTAATCATAGTGATGTAGAAAATGTACGTCCTTATTCTCCAAGCCAACAAGAAATACTAAAGCTTTACGAGGATGGAGTATTAAACTCCGGAATTGAAATACCTGAAGACATTTCTAAAATAGTAAAACAAAGCCAACCATCTAAGTCAGACCTTATACGTTACAAATTATGGTTGGAACAAAAATATCGTTCACCATATACCGGCGAAATGATTCCTCTGGGGAGACTGTTCACTTCGTCATATGAAATTGAACATGTTATACCTCAATCACGGTATTTTGATGATTCATTCAGTAATAAAGTCATTTGTGAAGCAGCCGTAAATAAAGAAAAAGACAATGCGCTGGGTTATGAGTTTATTAAAAATAACGAAGGTAGAATAATTGAATTAAGTTATGGCAAATCAGTCAAGATTTTCACGGTTAGTCAGTACGAAGACTTTGTAAAACAATATTATGGAAAAAGTCGCGGAAAAATGAAAAAACTATTAATGGAAGATATCCCTGAAGCTTTTGTAGAACGACAATTGAACGACACCCGATATATCACTAAAGTTGTCAAAGGACTTTTATCTAACATAGTTCGGGAAGAAGGCGAACTGGAATCAACATCCAAAAATGTAATTTCATGTACCGGTGGTGTAACAACAATTCTAAAACAAGATTGGGGTTTGAATGATGTATGGAATAGAATTGTAACTCCACGTTTTGAGCGAATGAACGAACTTACTAAATCCAACAACTTTGGACAATGGACAAATAAAGATGGTAAAAGAGTATTCCAAACTGAAATGCCTCTTGAATTACAAAAAGGGTTTAATAAAAAACGTATTGACCATCGCCACCATGCAATGGATGCGTTGGTAATTGCGTGTGCTACACGTAGTCATATCAATTATTTAAATAATGAATCTGCTAAACCATCTGCAAAAGAAAGCAGAACTGGATTAAAAAACAAACTTTGTTACAAGTCCAAAACTGACAATAAAGGCAACTACAAGTGGCAATTCTATAAACCATGGGATTCATTTACAGAAGATGCACAAGTTGCATTGGAAAATATCGTTGTAAGCTTTAAGCAAAACCTGAGAGTAATAAATAAAACTGTAAATAAATATCAGGTAATTGAAAATGGCAAAAAAGTAATAAAAACACAAGAAACCAGAGATAGTTGGGCTATAAGAAAACCGCTACATAAAGAATTTGTATTTGGCAAAGTAGATTTACCAAGAATAAAAGCACCTAAAGGTAAAATAGTTGTTGCCATAAGAAGGTCTTTAGATAAAACTTTTGATTTAAAAAAAATAGAAACGATAACAGATACCGGAATACAGAAAATCCTTAAAAACTATTTGTTAAGCAAGAACTATGATCCTCAATTAGCTTTTTCTCAGGAAGGAATTGAAGAAATGAATGCAAATATTAAATTCTACAACGAAGGTAAATCACATAAACCTATTCTCAAAATTCGAACATTTGAAATTGGTAGCAGATTTTCATTAGGTGAAAAAGGCAATAAGAAAGATAAATATGTTGAAGCTGCTAAAGGAACAAATTTATTCTTTGCCATTTATGTTGATGAAGATAGCAAACGCAGTTATGAAACCATCCAACTTAACATCGTTATTGAACGCCTCAAACAAGGTTTAAGTGAAGTACCTGAAACAAACGATAATGGTAATAAACTTCTTTTCCATTTATCACCAAATGATTTGGTTTATGTGCCAACTGAAGATGAAAGAATAAATCTGCAAAAAATAAATTTAAATAATACAACTAGACTATTTGAAGTAAATGATTTTTCAGGATATACAATATATTTTACACCAAATAGATTTGCAAAAGCAATTGCGCCAAAGGAACTTGATACCAGTTTTGATACAAAACTAACAAAATATGAAGGAGTTATTATTAAAGATGTTTGTATCAAACTCAAAATCGATCGACTAGGTAATATTACTATTTAGTACCCGTTCAGCATGCAACCACTTAAACCCGACACCAGCTATCACATTTTCAATCATGCCAATGGGTTTGAGAATATATTTACAGAGGATGAGAATTATCGTTTCTTCCTCGAGAAATACGAACAATATATTTCGCCCATAGCCGAAACTTATGCTTATTGTCTGTTACCAAACCATTTTCATTTGGTGGTAAGGATTCGGCGGAAGGAAGTAATTGAAGCGTTAATTCGAAATAAAATTAACTTTTCCAAAGTTTCTTTAGACTTTGGAAAAGTTAAAGAGGAAGATAAAGTTAAAATTACCGATGCAGATATTGAAAAATTTCTTTCAAAACAATTT
>JAURYY010000141.1 GCA_030653695.1 Paludibacter sp.
TATCCACACAGAGTTGCGTTTGGGTTGGAGGTTTTAATCAATCATCGGGGTGCGGACAAATCAAACCAACTTTATTTCTAAAAAAATTATTTACTCGCTAAACAAAATGACAACTTTAACAAAAATGGCAGATGGAATAGAGTTTATATAGATTAATAAATTATTGCACTCAAAAACAAAGAATTAAGACTCACCACTAAGTACACAGCGTTACACTCAGACACACTAACCATTAAAGTCAAACTATGAACACTAAACTAAAAAACATAAATGTTTTATTCTTAGTGTTCAAAATCTGGTTAAATTTACACTTAGTGTAACTAAGTGTTTCTTAGAGTTCTTAGTGTTATGCTTTTTATTTACAACTGCATAGCATTTTAACCTATATAAAGTCTGATAAAATAAACAGATGCGAGTTATACTTCGACTGGGCATAAAATAAGCTACGTAATTCAACTACTTGTCCGACATTAAACTATTTAAACAAGAGTAAAACCGTAGAATATGCCCGCTCAGCACCTAAAATCAACTAATGGTTTGATTCGCAATGAATATTTTCATTCATTTTATTTCCTTTTTTTTATTCTCGAGTAAACAAACTTAAAAGCTGAAATTATAAGGGGCGTTCCCATGGCGATATAGAATAGAGCTATATATTGCAATGGAACTGCCCCTGATTTGCGAATTGCAAAACCCATGGTCATCATCAGCACCATCAGTAAATAACTTCGTTTATCAAAAACTTGAAATATTCGGGGATAGGCATCTTTTATCAAAAATATTCTTTCAATGTGTTTGCTTGAAACTTTGCTAAAAACAGCTGCGTAAAATACTATGCCCGCAACGATGCTTATTAGCACCATCAAATCCCAAGTTCCACCTGCTAAAAAATACAGATTTTTCCCTTTTGTCAGAAGCATTAAGCCCGCAAAAAGCCATACAGATGCAGCCACTAATAAAAGATTTCTTTTTGAAACTACCGGTATAATATTTTTCGGATACGACATTATAATCAAGTGAATAGAATATTCTTCAAGCAAAGTATTTTGATTTCATTCAGCAAAGGTAATATTTTTTACACATCAATTTTTTTTCGTAACTTTGCACCCGAATTCTCGGATATAGCTAATATAGGTTTTAAATGTTTATTGTCAAATTAAACGTTTGAAAATGAGATTTATATGATTTTTTCATTTTTTTTAGAACAATTCGCAATTACAAATCCAAAACAAATATTATGAAACGTATTCAGATTATAAATGGTCCGAATTTGAATTTATTGGGAAAGCGAGAACCTTTGTTGTATGGTCATCAGTCATTCGAAGCTTACTTTGAAGAATTGAAAAAAAAATTTTCAACCGTTGAATTATTTTATTTTCAGTCGAATAATGAAGGGGAAATCATTGACAAACTGCACGAAACAGGTTTTGATTATGATGGTATAGTACTGAATGCAGGAGCTTACACACATACTTCGGTGGCTATTGCCGATGCCATAAGGTCAATAAACACACCTGTTGTTGAAGTACATATATCCAATGTATTTAAACGCGAATCATTCCGACATCATTCTTATTTATCAGAGGCTTGCAAAGGTTGTATTGTCGGGTTTGGAATGGATTCTTATCATCTTGGTATCGAGGTGTTTATGTTGTAGAATTTATTGTTTAGTAAGGTAAGGGTTATATTAAAAGTAAAAAAAAGTATGTCAAAATTAACAAAAATCGTTGCTACAATCAGCGACTTACGCTGCGAAAAAGAATTTATCGGCGAATTGTACAAAGAAGGAATGAATGTAGTGCGTATGAATTCGGCTCATCTTCAAAAAGAAGGTTTTACTAAAATCATAAACAATGTTCGTGCAGTAAGCAATCAAATTGCTATATTGATGGATACAAAAGGACCTGAAATACGGACTACGGCGATTGAAAAAGGTGAAATCATTATAAAAACCGATGACATCATTCAAGTAGTTGGAAATCCTGAATTATTGTCGGACAATGGTTGTATTGCGGTAAATTATCCCTTTTTTGTGCGCGATTTGAAAGTAGGCGACGATATTTTGATTGACGATGGCGAAATTGATTTAAAGGTTGAATCGAAAACTGATAAATATCTTTTTTGTGTAGCTCAAAACGATGGTGTACTCGGAAGCCGTAAAAGCGTTAATGTGCCAGGAGTGCGTATTAATTTACCATCGCTGACCGAACGCGACAAACAGAATATTCTTTTTGCCATTGAAAATAAAATTGATTTTATTGCACACTCCTTTGTGCGCAATAAACAGGATGTAATCGACATACAAAATATTTTAGATGAGCATAACAGTCCGATTAAAATTATTTCAAAAATAGAGAATCAGGAAGGCGTCGATAATATTGATGAAATACTGAAATACACTTACGGAGTTATGATAGCTCGTGGCGATTTGGGTATTGAAGTAGCGCAGGAAAAAATTCCCGGTATCCAGCGTCGATTGATACGTAAATGTGTTCAGGCTAAGAAACCGGTTATTGTGGCTACGCAAATGCTTCACACCATGATAAAGAATCCGCGTCCTACACGTGCCGAAGTTACCGATATTGCCAATGCTATTTATTACCGCACCGATGCGTTGATGCTTAGTGGCGAAACGGCTTACGGAAAATATCCTGTTGAGGCTGTGCGTACCATGGCAACAATTGCTATGGAAGCCGAAAAAACCAAAATGTCGGAAAATGACATTCCTATCGAACTCAGCACCAACGATTTAACTTCATTTTTGTCGAATGCAGCCGTCGAAACAAGTACAAAATTAGGTACAAAAGCCATCATTACGGATACTTACAGTGGGCGAACTGCGCGTTACCTTGCAGCGTACCGCGGTACGAGACCTGTATTAGCAGTTTGTTATCACGAATTTTCAACCCGAACTCTGGCACTTTCGTATGGTGTGTTTCCGTTTTATCAAGAAAGAAAAGGGAATACACAACAATATTTTATTGAAGCTTTGCAGGATTTATTAAAAAAAGGTTTGATTGAACAAGAAGACTCAGTATGTTATTTGAGTGGAAGTTTTGGTGAAGGTTTTGGAACAACATTTCTTGAAGTGAATAGTGTGAATAAAATATTAGAATCGCGCGAAAAATACATTTTACCAAACTTTTAATGAACAAAACATCTGCTAGGTTGTTAATTTGAGCAAACCCTTTTTAATTAACGCAAATTATTTTATTGTACATTAAACCAATCTGTTTTTAAACAGTCAGTAATGCTTATTGCCAAATTATCAAACAATCCATTAATTATTAAATGAAAAATATATTTATTTCACTCCTCTTCATCGTTTTTTCTTTCCCCTTATTCGCATTATACACTATCAAAGGAAAAATAGTTGATGCCACCACCCAATCTCCGTTAGACTTTGTCAATGTTGCGTTATATAAACAAAACGAAGAAGCCCCTGCAACAGGTGTAGTCTCTGATGTAAAAGGTGATTTTCAGTTGCCTAATGTGCCTAAAGGCAAATACTTTTTGCGCGTTAGTTTTGTAGGTTATAATACCATCAATATCCCGTTGAATGTCAGCGAAAAAGAGCTGAATATGGGGATGATCAAATTGTTTGAGGACAATAAAACACTTACGGAAGTTCAGGTTATCGGTCAAGGGACGCAAATGAGGTTCGAGATTGACAAAAAAGTATTTTCAGTTGACCAGAATATAGCTGCTGCCGGTGGCTCGGCAAGCGAGGTACTTCAGAATATACCTGCCGTCGAAGTCGATGGCGAGGGTAATGTTTCGTTGCGAAACAGTTCGAGCGTAGAAGTTTGGATTAATGGAAAACCATCAGGGCTTACTGCCGAAAACCGAGCGCAAATATTACAACAAATGCCCGCCGAAAGCATTCAGGAGATTGAAATCATGACTAACCCTTCTGCTAAATTTAACCCGGAAGGAACATCGGGAATTATCAACTTAGTGTTGAAGAAAAACCGCAAAGGCGGCTATTATGGAAGTGTTTCGGCCGGCACAATATATGCTCAAGGCGGAAAACCAGGTGCCACTTTGGGCGCAAATGTGAATTACAGCAGCGGAAAAATTGATGCCTATCTGAATGTTGGTTATCGCGCCATGAATTTTCAGGGCGGCGGTTACTTTGATCGATACAATTTAAAAACAACAGGAAGCTTGGTTGACACACTTTCGTTGTTGAGTCAGCAAAATGTAATGAAACGTGGTTTTTCGGGGCTTTTTACCCGTGCCGGAATTGATTATCGGCTGAACGATAAAAACACCCTCAGTTTAACGGGCTTCGGTATGGCTGGAAGTGGATATTCGGTAACCAATATCGATTATTCGGTTAAAAACTATCTGACCAACGCCACCAGAAAATATGCCAGACAAAACACAGGAGCAGGAACACGTCCGAGTTTAAATCTTAGTTTGGATCACAAATACGAAATTGATAAAAACGGATCCAACTTAATGACCAGTTTGTCTTATTCAACCCACAAGCGAGCAAGCGAAGAAACTTACGTTCAGACCGAAAATCAAATTAAAACTTCGGATATAACACAAATTTACTCCGGCAACAACAACGAATTACAGTTTAAAATTGATTATACTAAGAAATTCGACCAAAATACACGCCTCGAAACCGGATGGCAAAGCACGGCACAAAACAGAGCCAGCCCGGCAAACGGTATCGATAATACCAAAACACCACCGGCAGACATTAAATCGTATTTCAACGAATTTTTGTACAATGAACAAATTCATGCAGCCTATGTAACTTATGGAAGCCGGATTGATAAATTAAGCATACAAGGCGGATTGAGGGCTGAATATATGTTGAAGGATTGGGAAAACAAGTATTATACCAATGCTAATGTAATAAAAAGCGATAAAAGTAACTATAAACCGGTTGTTCAATTGTTTCCAAGTGCGTATTTATCATACACACTACCCAAAAACAATGAATTGCAATTAAATTTTACACGCCGGATAAACCGTGCGCGTGGTCGCGAAATTAATCCATTCCGCAACTATTCCGACTCAACAAATATCTCGTTTGGAAATCCTGATTTACTCCCCGAGTTAACATCGGCATTCGAATTTAATTATCTGAAAACCTGGGATAATCATTCTCTGTCGGCATCGGCTTATTATCGCTTTACCGACGATGTAATGCAAAGTGTACGTTTCATGAACAAAGGAGTGATGGAAAACACCACGATGAATGTAACCAACTCGAACAATACCGGTGTTGAGTTAGTGGCTAAAAACCGCTTCTTTAAACTTATTAATCTTACCTCATCGGTTAACCTGTACTACAACCGAATGGAAGCTGCAACTTACACAAGTCTGTACGACAATACGCTGATAACCAATATTCCTGAGCAGCAAATGTTCAGCTGGAGTGGAAGAATAATGGCCAATATAATTTTAGGAAAGAATACTTTTGCACAGATATCGGGCGACTATTCAGCACCACGTTTAGTGGCACAAGGTAAAGAATCATCGAGTTACGCTATCGACTTAGGATTGCGTCAAACATTCCTGAACCAGAATCTGAGCCTCAATTTTATGGTGCGCGATTTGTTAGACAGCCGCCGACGTTCGTTGATAACCTGGGGCGATGGTTTTTATCAAAAATCTCAATCGTATTTTCACGGAAGGATGATCGGGTTGACTGCAACTTATAATTTCGGGAATATGAAACCCAAGAAAACACAGCGCAAACAAGAGAATAATCAAGACATGAATTTCGAAGGAGGAATATCGGAATAATACTTGCAAACCTTTCGGAGTTGAGGCACGAAACCCGAAAGAGTTTCTCGTTTCGTGTTTCATGTTTCTCGTTTCACCCGCTGCTACGCCTGAATTCGGCACAAACAATGGCGGTGGCAACTCCCACATTCAGCGACTCGGTCGTAATTTGATCTTTTGGAAAGTTAGGAATCAGTAAACGGCTGGTTACTAACTTTTCTATTTTTGGCGAAATGCCCTTACCTTCGTTTCCCATCACAACAATTCCGTTTTGGGTTAATAATTCACTATAAATATTATTCCCGTTCATAAAAGTTCCGTAAATTGGAACTTCTGCCGGAATAATTTTTAATAAAAATTCCAAATCGACATAATGTACTTTCACGCGGGCAAGAGCACCCATAGTTGCCTGTACTGTTTTTGGACTAAAAACATCAGCGCAATTTTCCGAACAAAGAATATTTTCGATGCCGAACCAGTCGGCAATACGTACAATTGTACCTAAATTTCCCGGATCCTGTATATCATCGAGTGCAAGGCTCAAGGTTGAACATAAATTATGAATATCCAACACATAATCGGGTTTTTTGAAAACCGCCAAGATGCCTTGAGGATTCTTTTGATTTGAAATTTTTTTAAGTTCCTCATGGGTGATGGTGTTTATATTGTCGTATCCACAAAGTTCATTGTCATCCAACCATTGTTTGGTAGCCACCATGAGTGAACATTCAAAAAATGGTTTCATATCTTTTACCAACTTTGTTCCCTCGGCCGTAAAAAGTTTGGTTTCATCACGAAACTTTTTATGAAATAACGAGCTAATGAGTTTAATTTGATTTTTAGAAACCGGCATCTTTTTTTAATTGTTTTTTTGAGTTAATGTGTCGTTATAAAATCAATTAGCACTTTGATAATAAGAATATTACACTGATAATTATAAAATACTTTGTTATTTATCTCGAATTAAATTTTCACGCAAAGTCGCAAAGACGCAATTTTTTACTTTCTTGATTATCTGACCTTTAA
>JAURYY010000143.1 GCA_030653695.1 Paludibacter sp.
AGGCGATATTTTAATCCGTTTTTTTTAATCCGCTTAATCCGCGTTCCATTCTTTTCTATTTCTTCACAGAAAATAGATTCGAAAACTAACCATATACCATCAACCTTGTCTTAGAAAAGAGCCATTATTTATTGTTTTACAAATATTAAAAATACGTTGGGTACAAAAGCCGATAGTCATTTTTCGCTATGTGCAATAGTTTCGCCTTTAATCATCCGGCGTTCTACCAAGTCGATATGTATTACCAACATGGATTGATAATACTCCAGCTCTATTTGTAAAGCAAGGTCTTGCGCATCACACAGTGGTAAATTTAGCTTTTCTTTCTCTAATTTGGCTAAAAACAAACGTGCTTTGTCCAAATAATCCGCTGCTGCTTTTATCAATCTTGAGTCCTTGTCTTTTACTCCGGCTTTACCCACCTGACCTAATGTCCGCATGGCATTTTTCAACCCTTTATACCAACATGCCAACTTGCGCCAACCGGTAATGCCATCGTATTTTTTGAGAAACTTTTTCAATAATATCAATACACTTTCTGCCGCTGTCCCACAATAGGTTATATAAGGTTTTTTCATCTTTTTTTTCAACCATTCATCTTAGCATATATAATTGAATGTGTGATAATTACGTGATTTCTTACAGACACTATATATAAGTTTTTCTATTCCACCAAATGGAACTTGGATGAGCTGTAAAATTGATATAAATATCATCATTTTTTTTTACATTGCAATTATTCCAAGCTTTTGAACTTAAAAAAATTACTATCTCTGGTTTAAGTATTTGAATTATTTTTTCAAAAACATTATTTGCCTCAATTTTATCGTTCTTATCAATATGAAGTTGATCTCCCTCATTTTGTGCAGGTCTTAAAAAGAAATTATAAAATGTAAAATGATCAAATATATTTTCATTTGCATCAAAGTATGTCACCCCACAATTGTGCATAATTGCTGAAGTATCTCGCCATATTTGATTTCTTTTATAATTTATGCTATCAGTTCACCATAAATTTGCTGTAAATCCGCTTGTTTCTTAAATACTATATCGGTAGCATATTCAGCTTGCATTACACTCCAATGGTATCTTTGTCATGCCAGGGTTTAAATGTATTACAAATTTCCATAACCGAAATTATATGAACAATGCCAGGATGATTACCTCGTTGTTCAATCTTTTTTGAAATAATTGACTCTTTTCTCACACCTGATTTACGAATAAACTCTATTTCAGCACCATGTTCTTTGGCAATCAACTCAGCATTTGCCCGAATTGATTCCTTAAAGGGCTCTGCAAACTTTGGATAATCAAATATCTTTATTCCATTTTGATACAAATAATTCGTCATACCTGCATCATAAGATATCTCTGGTAACGTTCCTGTTATTATTAGCCTATCAAAACATGAAATAGAGAAGGCTATTTCTTTTGCGTAAGTTTCTGTTAGTAGTTTCATACAACAAAAATACTAATTTTTATCTTTTTGGTTCTGGCTTGTCCCGGTTAGGCATTAATATCTTTTCAAATAGCGAACAAGAGCTTCCAGATAAGCCGTTATGGGATACATTTTTTCATCGTACCAAAGCGAGGCAAAATACAATCCGATAGGAGCAGATTTTAAGCCGCCATTTTTGAATGAATTATCAAGCCAATTAAAGGCAAAACTTACATTCTCTTCAAACTCACTTTTTTGAAGGGCAGAAATTGTAAGCGAAGTTTCCTCAATGGTTCCATTTATGTTTTTGTCGCCTCCCCAGCTACCATCTTTGTTTTGCGCACCAACAAGAAATTCTTCGCCTAAAGCTATCATGGTTATTACTCTTCGAAGCAGCTCCGAACTTTCTTCTATAAAGGGCAAAGAATCGTTTAAATAAGTTAAAACACGCGCAGTTCCATAAACCGGATTTTCATGATTTTTCGTGTGCTGATTTCCAAACCAAAGAGGCAACCACGAACCATCTTCCCGTTGATGTTTTTGTAGATAATGACTGGAACTTTTTAACGACTTCACAAATCTTCTTTTTTGTGAAGCAGAAATCTCGTTACTGAGATTAGCCAACAATGATGCAATAGCAAGAAACGCATGACCCGTTAAATCGGCACAACTTTGGTCGAAAGGAAGTTTACCCCAGCCTTTAGAAAATGTTGGAAAACCACCGTCAGAGTTTTGTAATTTTACGAGCCATTCACCTCCAGCAAGTACAACATCCTTAATTGAATGATGAGGAGCTAATTTTAACAATGCTAAAATTGCACCAGGGGTATCGTCTCCATCAGGCACCGAACCTGGGTAATTTGTCCAGCCCCAACCTCCGGGCAAGGTTCCATTAAATGGGTGAATGGTTTTATTTTGAACTGATTTCAGATGCTCAACCAATTGCTTTTGTTGAGCTGAATTTAGCACCTCATTTTTTCTTTCGCCAAGTGCTTTTACACTTAAAGTTGTCACCCAGGTTGAAAGGTCAACATCAATCGGAAAACCACCATCTTTGCGCTGGGTTCGCTTTAAAAATGCAATACCTTTGTTTACAACATCCAAAGTGCCATATCCTGCATTTATCAGGCTAAGCGAAACAAATGCAGTTAATGGAATTGACTCTAAAAATCCTCCGCTTTCGGGCATTGACTTTTGTAAAATGTTCAATGCTTTTTTTTCTGAACTCTTACGAATCCAACGAGCAATACTTCCAGATTTTTTGTTTTTTAAAATAACTATTCCAACCGCTATCAATGCAGGAATGGCATAACTAACAACACTTAACTTCAACAGGCGATAAAACTTTTGCGGCATTAAAGCCAGCTCAAAAGGTAATTGCGGAATTTTTCGGAATCCATCATTTTCCGGAATACCACATAAAGCGCACATCGTTAAAATAGGCACCGAGAAAGTATAATCTTTTTGATAATGCGCCAGAATTGCATCGGCAACTTTATCTGAATTTATATCAATGTTGTTTTGACGCAGATAAGTTGCAATTTGTCTTTGTATAGGTTTTAACGACTCATTGTCTTTTGCATAAAGATTTGTAGCTGCGTAAACCAAAAGCGAAGTTGAAATATTTCCTGGACTTTCGGGTGTATCACCGTAACTTCCATCTGGGTTGATATTATTTTTAAGCCACTGCAGGCTCAAGTAAATTTCTTTTTTGTTTTCCCGTGGTTGATGAAAATGAAGCGCGGCAATAGCAACTGCTACTCCAATAGCACTTGATGACAGCTCCCCTGTCCAAAAGCCATCGCCATTAAGCTCATCCAACAGAATTTGGCTTACTTCCTGAAACCGTATTTTCAATTCATCCTTATTCATTCATCTTTTAATAGGCTTCCCAAAGCCAATAATCCATAAAATGTATATTCCAAATCTTTGGTTTGGTCTCCATCTCCCGACAAAAATGCTCCTCCATAATAATTGTCCTGAATAAAATCAAGACAACCCGGTGCAACTACCCGCAAGTCATAAGCTGTTTCCATTAGCACAAAAAGAGCAACACCTGTTGATAGTGAGTCAGCTGTTTTAACTGTTTCAAAAGCTTTAAAACCTCCCCGTTCAACCGAAAATGTTTCAAGTTTTTTTTGCATGTTTCGCGCATTCAACCCAAGTATCTTTCTCGCATAAACCAATGCAGCATTTAAACTGCATGGAATATTTCCTTTGGGCTTGTAAAAGAACAACCAGATTCTTGCAAAGAAATAGTAGAGTCCTTTATTTCTGCCAACAGCGTCAATTACAAGTGAAATTAAAAAAAACTGGTATGATAATTCAATCATCCTCCCCTTATTAAGAACAGTTTTTATGATTGAAAAAACACCTCTTTTTTTATGGTTTGAATCCAATTCAGATTTTATAAGTAGCAAAGCCAAATCTTCCACAGGACTTTTTGACTCACTGATATTTATATCTGCTACAAAGTTTTTTAATCTGTTTTGAATTTCAATTTGTTCCGTTGCCAAACTTAACCACAAACCAAACAAAGAATAATAAAGGTCAGGGTTTCCGGCTCGGTCCACAAAACCGCCCTTTTCATTTTGTTGACTTTTAATAAATATTCTAATTTCGTTTTGAACTGTCTCATCCAAAGCTAAAAAACCAGAACGTACCGTTGCTACCAGTTTCCGGCATACCGGTGTGTCATTCCTCCTACTCATTGGCAGCCATTGGGTTTAAAAATTTTCCCCAAAACACCGTATAAACTCAGGCGAAGTTTTGCATTTTGCAGCTTGTCTAACTCAGCATAACATTTCTGCACAAAGCCATCAAGCGCTTCTGCCGCCTTTTTATTCAAACTGCTTTCAATTACTTGTTTTCTGAATGCAGAAACATCGCCAAAAGTTTGTTGAGTTGCCTGACCATTTAGCAGAGCAACTAAAAAAGGGAAATCGGTAATTTTTTCATCGAAATTTTCTTCTTTAAACTCATTTAAATCGTCTCGAATTTGATAAGAAATGCCAAATAAATCGGAAAACTTACTGAGGATTTCAAGCTCACTTTCATCAGCTTCGCCAAGTATTGCCCCCAACAACAGCGCTACCTTTATAGCTTCTCCTGTTTTATTTTTGAAAATTTGCAGAATCTCTACCACGTCGGGTTTATGCTTTCCCGAATTAAAAAGAATGTCAGCCCCTTGCCCTTGCGTAAGTTTTATATGCGAATCGGAAATCTGTTTTAGCCCTATTGCCAATAACTCACCTTTTATTGGAAGTTCAGACAGAACGCGATATCCCTTTCCAATTAAATAATCACCGGCATTTATTGCTTGTGGAATGCCATACTTTTTATGCGCCGTTTCCACATCGTAACGATAGTCCGCATCGTCTTCAATATCATCGTGAATTAAGGAGGCTTTATGAAAACATTCGATAATCAACGTAAGAGGATAAAGGATTTCATCGTTGGCGGCTTCAGCATAAGCCAGATAAGCCAAAGCTGCTATTAATGGACGGATTCGCTGACCACCAATTTGCATATATTCTTTTGCCAACTGTTCGGTTTTATCTCCATCTGGAAAATATTTATCCATCTCACCATTCGCAAAAAAATTGATGATGTTCGCTTTTAGCTCGGTTATTGAAATGGGTTTATAGTCTTTATTTTCATCAAAAGCGGTTATTTCATCCAGCAACCATGTCATATCAATTTGGGTATTCTCACAACCATCGTACATCAGGGGCAAACCAATTACTGGAACGGCAGCATTTGAAACAGGCTCGAACGAACGTTGTAATACTGGCATACAACTCACCCCAATTACAGCATCAATTGAGCCTTCTTCAACCAAACCGATGGCAACGGTTGTTCCCTCAGCAATAAGGGTTGCATACCCCAGCTCCTCTGCTTTAAGTAAAATATCATCAATCGGGCAAGCCCTGCAACCTGCGCAGTTTAGCCCCAGTGCATCAAATTGCCCTTTACAAGACGCATTGTCCTTTAAACATTGTGGCAACAACAATAACCGACGGTTAAAAGGTGTCGCTTCTACCGTTTTGCGCCAGCTTTCGTTCCCCAGTAAAACAATGGTAAAATCGATATATTCTTCTGAAATATTGTGTTTTTTCAGCAAGTCGATTGCATGTTGTTCCATTTCCCCGAAAGATGCCGGAGCAAGTAAATTTACCTCCTGCATAAGTATGCGTGTTTCTTTACGAATTTTGTTTCGTAAAAACGATTCCGTTGGAACCTTTAATATGCGTTTCGACTTGTTCATATTTTATCCGTAGGCACCCAAGCCAAAAAAGGCATTCTTTTTTGCAAAGCGGTACACCCAACTTTTCTCTCGTATTTCTTTTACAGAACCATGACTTGGAACTTTTGGCATTCCATTCAATCGTTCTGCTTCATTTCCTCTACCCGACGAATCTTTTGCACCATGTTTATTTACATGGCTTATAATCCACTGCGGGTCGTCCATTACAACACATCCGGTTGTTTTTAAGGGAATTTCAGCTCTAAAATCATCCAAATATTTCGATTTTTTATAAAGCTCACTTAAATCACCATCGGCAACATTTTCGCCAGAAAACTGAATTACCGGGCAAGGTTCAATATCGCCCGAAGCATTTATATGATGACTCAAACCTGATGCAGCCGGACAAAGACCTTTCCCATCTTGGTCCCAGTAGGCATCAATAATTGCAATGTTATATTTTGTCCGGGCATCCACCAGAAAAGTCCGAAGTTTTTCAATTTCTTCTTGAGAAAGGGCAAGCTCCAGTGAAGCATCTTTCCCAACAGGGCGGTAAATGTAATACCATAAATAAAGCACGCCACGCTTAATCAACGAATTTATAAATTCTTCAGAAAATGCCAGTTCAAGGTTCGACTTACACACACTCATGGCAACTCCGGTTACCAATCCGGCTTTTGTTGAATTATCAATGGCTTCCTGTGCTTTTTCGTAAACGTTCAATCCGCCACGCCTAATATCGGCAACTTCCTGGTCACCCTCGAAACTAATAAGTGGTGTAACGTTTGCCAGTTTTTGCAAATCTTCAGCAACAGATGGTGTTAATAAAGTTCCATTGGTAAACAGCTGAAAATAACAATCGCTGTGTTTTCTGAAAACCTCAAATAACGGTTTATACATCAACGGTTCACCTCCCAGGATTCCAAAAAAGTAAGAGCCTTTTTCTTTCGACTGTGTAATTATTTTGTTCAACATTTCGGGCTCCATACGGGCATTTTTCTTTTTACCTGTTACCCAGCAACCCTGACAATATAGATTGCAATCGTCAGTAACCGAAATAAAATGAAAGGCTGGAAAAAACTCACCTTTTTTAAGTCGTCTTTTAAAACGACTTAAACCAAGGGCACCTTTAATACCAAGGTTGTACATAAACCTGTACAAACATTTTTTATCGGTTTTAATGAGCAGTTGTTTAAGCATCTATTTTTTCATTTGTGCTTTTTTAAATTCTTCTATTGCTTTAAGTTTTTCTTTTTCTGCCTACTGCATCACACCCTGCCTGAAAATATTTCTTCGTACACTGTTTCTTTCATTCAACAAGGTAAACAAGCCCTCTTTGGGAGCCAACTTCAACGGTTTTTCTTCATTCCCCGGTTCTTCTCCGGAAAGCACTGAGTTTTCAGGCAAGCGAGGAAAAATAATAGCAGATGTAGGACAGGTACGACCACAAGCCGGGCAATTGTTTTTACACGACAAGGGATTAACAACCTCGAGGCTTTTTTTGTTGTACTTATAAACACCAAACACACAAAAACGGGCACATTGTCCGCACAAAGTACAAAGCGACTCATCAATTACCGGATACCAGGCAGGAACATCCAAACTGCTTTTATGAACCTCGTATTTCGTTTCCAATAGATTTTCAGCAAACTTTTCAGTAAGCAACTCAACAATCTTTTCTTCCGATAACTCCCGGAAATTTAGCACTTCATAATCCGAGATTTTAATCTTGTTCTGTGCAAAGATATTTTCAATGGCGCGTGGATAACAGGCAACAATAATTTTTTTGTTGTAATCATTATTTATTGAATTCAGAAATTCTTTTTCGTTAAAGGAAAAGGCACAAATGTCATGAAGTTCGAAAGCATCTACTTTTAATTGTTTAAAGGCATCTGCTAATTTTTTTTGTTTATCAACGGAAATAATTCCAGCTCCGCAGTTGCAATATATAAGGCAGTTCTGTTTTCTCATAAGGGTTGCTAATTAGAGTTTGTTTATAAAGTCCTTCAATGTTGTAATTCAAATATCAAGAGTGTTTTTATGTTTTATTAATACAAATTTAAAATATTCATTATCTTTGTAATCAGAAAGTTGAAGAGGAAATAGGCTCTGCCAGGGAGCAACCTATCAGCCTAACCTTCGCCACTATCAGTTAACGGTATATTGAATATTTGTATCTGCATTTCTCAAAAAAAAATCATCCCGCAAGCGGGATTGTATCATCCTTTTCTCCTCGTTGTGTCCTTGCTTCGGTCGTCCCTCCCTCGCTTGGTCACAACTCGTTTCTTTTTTTCTTTTTTAGCTCAAAGCCCTAAACAGTGAACTATGGAACGAAGACCACCCGAAACCCTAAACTGTAGTAGTAATCGTTCGGGTAGTAGCCAGTGCGAAAAGCCGAGCGGCAAAACTGAGCATTGCCGCCCCAACTGCCACCACGATACACGCGGGACGAGCCTGTAGCAGTACCCGTTGGGTTGGTTTGTGCCGTTGTTGGATAAGCGCCATACCAATCGCGGCACCATTCCCAAACATTGCCGTGCATATCGTGCAAGCCGTAAGCATTGGCA
>JAURYY010000154.1 GCA_030653695.1 Paludibacter sp.
TAATGGTTGAAGTACCGGAAATCAGGGCAGCAACCAAACCCGTATTGTCAACAGAGGCAACGGTAGTATTCGAAGAAGTCCATGGAGATGTTGCTGCTGCTGTACCGGAACCTGTCAGTTGAGAATTAGATCCTACACAAGCTGATAAAGTTCCTGAAATAGTTGGTAAAGGATTCACAGTAACAGTAAATGTTCTAACAGTTCCATCACAACCTTCAAACGTAGGTGTTACTGAAAATGTTACTGTTTGGACAGTATTTGTTGTATTGGTAAGTACTTTTCCGGGTATGATATTACCTGTTCCACTATTTGTAAACCCTGTAACACCGGATGTCCCTGTTGCTATCCACTTGTATGTTGTTTCTGCTATATCCGACGTTAAGGTTATATCGGTAAAAGATGTTCCCGAACAAATGGTTTGGTTCTGTATTGTGTTTAGTATGGGTGCTCTTTTCAAAGTGAATGTGAAATCAGCCTGATTGCTTCCTGAACAATTACCGTTTACTTTTAACCTAATAGTGTATGTTTTAAAAGCAGTAAACATTATTTTAGGATATTGACTTGAGGCTGTTGTTCCGCCGGTAAAACTGTAATCAGATGAGATAACCCCTGTTCCGGTTACAGTCCATTCGTAACTGCTTGGAGAATAAACCCCGGTGCCGTAAACAGGTTTGAAACCCGCCAAGCTGAAATCAATAGTATAAACAGCGGGCAATTCTTTACATATTGTGTTTGTTGATGGATTAAATGTAACAGTCGGATCGCCGTTAACAATTATTGTTTGAGATGTTTTAATAGTTCCACATGAATTAGTTACGCTTAAACTTACCGTATAAGTATTTGCTTCTGTGAATTTTACCGCTATGTCTTTTGACGTTGAATTAGTGGAGTTCTGATAGACAAATCCACTGTTCGGCAAAATTGACCATGTATATGTTGGATGTTGGCATGCCAATGTTGTAACATTCGATGTGTGTGTAAATGATATTGTACCACCAGCACAAATGGGTGATTGTGGTGAAGATGTAAATAATGCTATTGGGATTGCTTCAATCGAAATTGATTTAATTTTTTCGGTAGTTGTTACACATCCTGCACCTGCATTTTGTGCTCTCAATCTTATTTCCCAACATCCGGAGTCTAATTCACTTACAGGTATCGTTAAATTGTCGTTTGTAGTAACAGTAATAAAATCTAAAGAGGAAGGTTTTTTATAAGCCCAAGTATATTTTGGTATATTTAAACATTCTGTAGTGCCATATTGCCCTAAAATTGTTTTATTTGTAGCAGTTATTGCTAAAGAAATACATTGTTTAATATTTACTTCAAAATCAGCAATCGGAGCTTTACTTGTATTTACTCTTTTGTCAGCTCCATTACCATTTTCATAATATGATTTACAGTAATCAGAATTATTTCCTGAATTAAAAATTCCTTTATTAAATAACTTTAGTTGGATTATATAATATCCTTGGTTTGGAGACCCAAGGGTTCCAGATTTACATGAAACCGAATTAAAAGTATGGTTGATTTGTCCTTTCTGTAATAATTGTGCATGTGTATAATTCATTTTTGAGCTTCCATCACCAAAATTTATTTCATATTTTGAACCATAATAATTTCGACCAATACCAGTTGCAGATGTATTATCAACAGACCATAAAACATCACTTCCTATACAAACTGTTTCAGCACTCAAATTATTTAACCCGGTTGAGTTTCCATGAAATAAAAATATATTAGAGTATGTTGAACTTATTTCGGATTTCGTTACTTCAATTTCAAAAACATAAGTCCCTATAGATAAATTGTTTGGTATAATAAATTGTCCATTCGGTTTAACAATTATATCTTTTACTTGATTATTTAATATGTCAATTAAAAAAACTTTATAATTATTTAAACTGCTAAATCCACATATTTCATTGACACGATCATCTTCATTAATTATAGCTGTTTGTTCACCAACGGCAACATTTAATTGGCCAAATAAATTATTCTGTGGTGAACATTCTCCTAAACAAGTAAATTGGGCATTGGATGGATTAAACAACTTTGATTTAAAATTAGGAAGACCTATACCCGTCCCACTTACCACATTAAAACTTTCTGTTACCACATTAGCAGTCGGATTAGTAGAGCGAACACGTAATTTATAAGTACCCGCTGATAATCCTGAAGGTAAAGTGCCATTAATTACCGGCACATAGAATTCATTTATTGTTGTTAGTGTTTTCGGATTGGTCCAACCCCCTCCCAAATCTGAAAGTTCGAGAATAAATTTATTGTCTAACTTGAAAGTATCAATCGGATTTATCAGCACTGATACACCGGATCCGATTGCATATTGAAGTGAATTATTGAATCTGACTAGGTTTATATTTTGGGCATGCAGAACAATACTGCAAATCAGCAAAGCAAACAATAAAATTTTTCGGAGATTTTTAGGCATAAATGTATCAGATTCGCAATTTTATTTTTTTACGGCATAAAAATACAAAAAATTTCATCAATAATAAGCTCTTTTTCGGGGATTTCGTTTTTGAGCATTGAGCTTGAAAAATCAGGACATAGCTAACTGATTGATTATGTTTTTAGTATGTAGTGCCAGAAAGAAAACTCCCTATTTTTTGAAAAGCCCAATTTTGAAAAACTATTTTTCAACTTTTTTTGGTGTTGAAATTAAAACAGGAAGAATAAACTTAAAAATATGTGTGCTAATTTGTCTATTGTTAATAACTTGTTCGCAACTTGATGTAATTTCTCCATCTTAGTTTTTGGCATTTTTTGAAATTAACAAAATTTTGAAATTAAACTGCCTGCTTAACTTGCTTTTCCCTTTCGAGTCTAAGTAGCTCAGCACCAATCTTGTGTAAGTTGTAAGCACAGACTCCCGGTGCTACATAACGTTTAAAGTGAGCATAACTTTTGTCGGGGCATCTATCTAATCCTCTGTGTTCGAGCTTATTTATATTTGATTCTACCGCGCTGTGCCGGTTTCTGGTTTTCTTGAATTTGGGATGACTCTCCTGTGCTTTTTCTGCTTGATTTAGTTTTCCTTTTTTGGGCATAACCAAATGGGGGACGTAAAGCCCCAAAATTGCTTTATTGTCTTTACTGTAAAAACCCTTTATCAAAACTCCAACTTGCGACTTTAAAATTATTAAAAACCCTATCTGCCAATGTAATAACAGTTGTTTTGTCAACCTCGTGTTCCATTACTTTAAAGTCAACAATCAAATGAAATTGGTCGGTGGTTATTTGGAAGTTCTTTCCCAATTCCACACCCGGGTTTTGTTTTCCCTTTGTAATCCATTCAGTATAAGTTTCAAAAATTGAAAATAACTTTTCGCTAAATGACTATCGGGTTTTGCTCCCAATGAAATAAATTTAACTCAAATATATATGATTTAATATTCTTGACGACAATTAAATCATTTTGGTTCTATTTTTAAAAAAGCACCTAATACTTCCTTATTAATGAGAATAGAACGC
>JAURYY010000286.1 GCA_030653695.1 Paludibacter sp.
TTCAACACAAAAATTTAAGATTTCTGTATGAGAACAACTCTTAAAAAACGAGAATGTTTTATTACGCTGATAATCTGTATTTTAATGAATATTTTAAAAACAGTTAAAGCGGATGTATGCGAACAAGGAGTTCGCATAGCGGAAATTGAGTTCGCATAGTAATACGTTAGCGGTAATTTTAAAAACACAACAAACAAACAGACATAATATGAAAAAGTACTTTTACTCAAACGGACAGGACAAAGAAGGACCTGTAACTTTAGAAGAATTGAAACAGAAAGACATTACACCAAAGACTTTAATTTGGTACGAAGGACTTGATGATTGGAAAGAAGCGGAAAGCGTTGACGAATTAAGAGAAATCTTTGAATTAAGTCCTCCGCCAATTGACACAATAAATGATACTATAAACATTGTTGAATCAAATGATTTAAGTTCTGAAAATAATTCAGCAACAACAAATAGTTATTCAGCAAAAAAGCAAGGAATGTTTTCCAGTCCATTCTCATTTGACGGTAGAATAAGAAGAACTGAGTATGGTATTAGTTTCATAATATGTGTAGTTGTTGCAGTATTTGTAAATGCACTTGTTAAAACTGGTGAATTTCCAATTGTTGGCTTAGCCTATATACCAATGTATTGGTTTTTATTCGCTCAAGGCGCAAAGAGAGAACATGATTTGGGGTATAGCGGTTGGTGGCAATTAATACCCTTCAGACCATTATGGCTGATTTTTCTAAAAGGGGAACATGGTGAAAACAAATACGGATTAAATCCAAAGGGTTGAATCATGAGAATTTCTTTATTTCTAACATTTTGTTTCTTTTCGTTACATCTATTTAGTCAAACCTTTTCTGAAACTGACATAAAGGAACTTGCAGTACAGGTAAATCGACAGATAAAGGGAGTTAACATCGGTAATGGAATTAAGGCAAAAGGATGCCTTTCTTTAGGACGTACTCTGATATATCAATATGACGTTCCCGACTATTGGGAAGCTCCATATAATATTAAGGAAGAGATAATATCTAACCTGAAAACAGCAGGTGCTGCAAAAACTTACTTCTTACAAAATATAGATGTGGATTTTTACTATTATAAAGGGAATTCACTCGCAAAGAAAGTAAGCGTAAAATCTACCGAGTTTTCAACTTTTAATTTTCAACTTGGTGAATATATAAGCATTAAAGACCACCCAAAAGCAAAGGAAGTCAACCTAAAAATAAAAGTACCTATTGGTTGGGAAGTGAAAGAAGGTGACCGTCCGAACATAGTCAAGAAATTTGTAAATGATGGAAATACGTATTTGATTTCAATAAAGGATAATGTCACTTTCTTTTCTCGTAAGCAAATAAGAGAATCTCTTCAAGAAGATAATTTCGTAAAAGAGTTTGTTCAAGAAGCAAGTTCATTTTTGAAAACTCCCCAAGTAATTGACCAATCAGTAGTTACAATTGACACTTATCCTGCCGTTCAATTTAAGGTTAAAGGGAAAATGGAGCGTTCAGGGTTGACATTTCCTGTTATAATGAAGTGTTGGGTGGTTTTTTATGAAGACAAAATTATTTTCCTTCAAGCAATGGGAATTGACAATCCTGAATTTAGAGCTCTTGAACAGCTTTATTCACTGATAACCAATTCTGTAATTTTCCCAGAACAATACAATTAAGAATGAGAAAATATTTCTATACAGATGGAGTAAACAAATTCGGCCCCTTTTCTAAGGATGAATTAAAGTCTCAAAAAATCACACGGAATACCAAAGTTTGGTATTTTGGATTAGAAGAATGGACAGAACTCAATAAGATTATTGAGCTTAATGACCTTTTTGTAGCAATTCCTCCTGAATTAAAACCACTAAATACTCCAATCAAAAGCAAAATAGAACTACCTGAAAATAAGCATTCAGATAAGCCTATTCAAGTTCAACTGAAAACAAAGAAATCAAAGCTAAGTAAATGGGTAATTGGAATAGCTATCTTAATTGTTATCTCCTTTGTAATTATTAGACTAGTACAAAAACAATCAGAAGCTAATTTATATAAAGAGATAGTCGCAAATTCATATGAGTCGGATGAAAAGTTTGACATTTACGTTGAAAAATTCTATCGTGATTTAGAAGTCTATGGCATATTCCCTAAGAAACCTAAGACAACAATAATAAAATTTTCAAGGCTTGACCAACTCGACAATACAACTCATATTCATGGTCTATCATTAGGACATAATGATGACAGTCGCATTGAGATATATATAAATCCATCTTCATGGAAACAGTTTACAAGACCGATGAGATACTTTTTATTGTATCACGAACTTTCTCATGATGTTCTTAACCTTGATGACTTAAATAACAAACCAATAAATGAAGGGAAAATGATGTATCCAGAAATTTCAAGCTATGAAAAGAAAAACATGGACGATTTTATAGAAAGTTTTCACTCTCTTTTTGAAGAACAAGCAAAAAAATGAATAGAAAAACTACCGCTAACAGCACCTACAAGAAATTGGCGGTTCAGTGGTTAAATGAAGCTTTGTGCTTCGTATCAAGTTCAGTGGTGGCAGACAGTTTTCGTCTCCGAAATCGCCAACTTCTTGTAGCTGCAAAACGTTACCCAACATAATAAAAGAACAGTCAAGCAACGGGCTGACAACCCAATGTGACAAGAAAAAGATAACAGCTAAAGG
>JAURYY010000174.1 GCA_030653695.1 Paludibacter sp.
GAATTATTTTGTCCAGTTTTTTATCAAATAAACTGGACAATTTACTATCTTTGCAAAATAATAATTTAGTATGAAAACAACTGATTCAATTGCAAATACGATAGACAGACTTCCAAATGGATATGTGTTCACATACACAGACTTTGTAAACGAAGTAAATAAGAAAGAAGCTGTTGTAAAAGCTCTTAACCGCATGGTGGCAGCAGGAAAATTAAGCAAACTATCCAAAGGCAAATATTACAAGCCCGAGAAAACTGTATTTGGCGACTTACAACCTAATCAACGCGAGATTGTGAAAGACTTACTGGAAGTTGACCGTAAAATTGTGGGGTATTTAACTGGTTTCAGCATTTACAACCAACTTGGTTTAACCACACAAGTAAGTAACACCATAGAGATTGGCAAAAATGAAATTCGCCCAAATTTCAAACGAGGCAAATACAATATTTCATTTATCCGACAAAAAAACACCATCACAAAAGATACTGTTCCATTTTTGCAAATATTGGATGCTATTCGCAATATAAGAAAAATT
This sequence comes from Paludibacter sp., assembly GCA_030653695.1. Taxonomy (GTDB): domain Bacteria; phylum Bacteroidota; class Bacteroidia; order Bacteroidales; family Paludibacteraceae; genus Paludibacter. The sequence goes on from JAURYY010000174.1 coordinate 536, forward strand.
CCTGATACATGGATTTCATCTGCTTGTATGCGATTTATTGCCATTTTCAAAGACTTAACAGAAAAAGACAGAAGTACTTTGGTACGTTTGTCACAAAAATATCCACCAGCAACAAGAGCATTATTGGGAGCAATTTTTGAAGAAATTGGCGACAATTCGTTTTCAAATTTATTACAGAAATCGTTAAACCCAATTACTAAATATAAACTATCGGGAGCTAACAAAGCATTATCAACAACCGAAAAATGGAATATCGTATGAACCTGCACGAAAACAAACAATTATTTAGTCAGGCAGTACGCTTTACATCAGACCAAGCTGGCATTCCTGCCATTTATATTGAAAAAGATTATTGGGTAACTTATGCTTTACACACAATTGCTCACAATTCGATTGGTAGCGAAACCATTTTTAAAGGTGGAACTGCTTTATCGAAATGCTTTAATTTGATTCAACGTTTTTCGGAAGATATCGACTTGGTTGTTTTGAGGAGAGAAGGAGAAACAAACAATCAACTGACAACGAAAATACGAACAATCAGCAAAGTGGTTTCTAATGTATTACCCGAAGTTGAAATAGCAGAAGTCACCCAGAAAATGGGAATGAACCGTAAAACTGCTCATACATATTCGAAAGAATTTCAGAGTGACTATGGACAAGTTAGAGATGTAATTATTGTTGAAGCCACTTGGTTAGGTTATTACGAACCTTATACGACTAAAACAGTCCGTTCATTTATCTTTGATATGATGGAAACTTCCGGTCAATTGGAATTAGCAAAAGAATATGACTTGCTACCTTTTGAATTCAAGGTTTTAGCTCCTGTACGGACAATTTGTGAAAAGATTATGAGTTTAGTAAGATTCTCGCATACGGAAAATCCAATAGAGGATTTGACAAAAAAGATAAGACATACTTATGACTTACATTTACTGTTGCAAGACAAGGACTTATCAGCTTTTTTCAAATCCAACGATTTTGAAGAAATGCTACTGAAAGTCGCAAACGATGATGTGGCTAGTTTTAAGAACAACAATAAATGGCTTCAATATCATCCAACAGAAGCGAAAATATTTGCCGAATTAGAAACTGTTTGGGATATTTTAAAAGTGACTTATAATGGTGACTTTAAGAAATTAGTGTATGGAGACATCCCAAATCCAGACGAGATACTGAAAACTCTAACTCTAATTAAAGAACGATTATCGACAATTGACTGGACAATAAAAATGGAAGTAAACGACTGAAAAACAGCGAGAAAGAAACAAAACCAATTCTATACAACCAATGCACGATTTGGTAACACACGTCTATGTGCAATAGCCTAATTTGTAGCATTTTGGAGGCTCATCTCCCGCATTCACTTCATCGTAGTGCGACAGTTAAAGTTCCCGCCAATCGGCTACATGCCCATAGCCTCGGTCGTTATGGGCAAGTTTAAAAAACGACATAGCGGACAGCGGACAAGAGAGCCACCGAAATATTTTGATGACTCTTGACAGTTATTTTCAACTGTCAACTATTTTTTATTACAAAAAGTGGAGTTCAGAAACCACTCAAAAAAACGGGGTAGGGCTGAAAAGCCTTATAAGTAGGAAAACAATTTAATATTTAAACAAAATGAAAACATTAAAATTAATTTTAATCGCGTCCATTGTAATAATATCAGTGGCAAATATTTTCGGACAGTCTCCTGCCAAATATATAAAAAGAGATAATTTGAGAGACAAGGGAAACAATAGTGCTTCACAAAACAAGAGAATACTTGCAAACGATTATTCATTTTCAAAAACCACAGGAATATACGTAAACCTAACAGGGGCAATTTCTGTAAATAATAAGAAACTGTGGGACGACCCTGAGTACATTATCCCAATCGGTTTTAGTTTTGATTTATATGACATTACTAACATTTCGGAGGAATTAAAGCGCTGATAATCAGAACTTATACATTTTAGTTAAAATATTTTAAATAACTGATATACAATGATTTAATATAATAAAAAAGTTGCATATTTCGACATAAATAACTACCTTTGAGTTCG
>JAURYY010000181.1 GCA_030653695.1 Paludibacter sp.
TTTAATGATTATCCGCAAAGTGTGCAGAGCAGTATTAAATGATTTTAATTTGAAAAAGAATGGCGTAGCCATGAAATCTTCGTAGAAAAAATATAAAATATAGAAATTGAGGGGCATAGCCCTGAAATCTGGGATTTAAGATATCAGGGCTAAAGCCCCTTTGCTCGAATCATCTCATTATACTACGAAGATTTCTGGGCTACGCCCCAAAATATCAGTTCGAAAAAAACATGAAATACAGATAATCATTGAAATGATGTGTTAATTGCGGATAATCATTTTAATTAAATAGCATTCTGCTATTGTTCGCACGCATTCAAAAACCATTCAAATAAATTTTCAAAACTAATACAATGCCCGAAATATCCAGATTCTACGGACTAATCATACTTATGAACTTTAAGGATCACAATCCACCGCATTTCCATGTGTGGTATGGTGATTTTAAAGCCACTGTAACCATAGACGATGGAATTGTAAAAGGAGAAATGCCACATCGAGCATTAAAAATGGTATTTGATTGGTTAGAAATTCACAGAGAAGAATTGCTCCTTGACTGGAGTTTTGCACAAAAAGGTGATGAGTTATTTAAAATAGAACCCTTAAAGTAAAACACTATGTTTTTAGAAATAACACAAGCCAGTTATATTAATGATTTCAAATTAGCATTGAAGTTCAACAATGGTGCTGAAATGACTGTGGATTTAGCAAATGAATTGACAGGAAGTGTTTTTACTCCCTTAAAAGACAAAAACAAATTCAAAAAATTTTCTATTGTCTTTAATACCATTGAATGGGAAAACGGTGCTGATTTTGCTCCTGAATATCTATATGAATTAGCAAAACACCAACATCAGATTGCAAGCGAACCTAAAAGTGACTATGGATTAGTCAAATAGCAAGAATTGAGTAACGTTCTCACAAAAACAAATAATTTTATCGAATAAAACAATTCTCAAAATAATTAAATAGCATTCTGCTATTGTTCGCACGCTCGAAACCTAGGAAATTTCAATAAGCGAAACAAAGAAGAGACAGTAAGCAAAATGCTCACGCCAAACGGCGTGGGCTTTTGACTTATTCTTCTTTGTAGGCTTCCTAGGGCCTCGAGCGTGGGTAAGGATTTAGTCCACGCTTTTTGCATCTATGAAGCTGGACTTTAAACTTAGTTTTTGAGCAATGTGTGGAATCATAAATACACAAAACGCATGACACTTGCCGCAATTCTCAAAGATTCAAATTACAAGCTCACCCAGTTTAGCCTACCCGAACAGCAAAAATTAGAACAACGTATTAAGGAAAGAACTGACAGTAAAGGAAATCCTGTGCCTTATGCTGAATGTTTGGTGCGCAAAAAGGAAATAAAGCTCACACCTGAAGAGGTGATTCGTCAGCTATATCTTCAAGTATTGATTGATGATTACGAATATCCCACCTCGCGCATGGAAGTCGAGTATTCTGTTTCATTTGGCAGGGAAAAGAAACGGGCGGACATTGTGATTTTCGACCGTGAAAAGACACTTTCGCCATATATCATTATCGAAGTTAAAAAGCCAAAATTAAAGGATGGCAAAGAGCAATTAAAAAGCTATTGCAATGGTACAGGTGCACCTATTGGCGTCTGGAGCAATGGCGATAGTATTTCGTACTACCACCGTAAAGACCCGAATTATTTCGAAGACCTTCCTGCCATTCCTAAAGCAACTGAAAAACTGTCCGATATACTATCTGAACGTTGGACAATAGACGATTTGATTAAAAAAGATAAGTTGGTGAACGAACGCAAATCACTGAAAGACTTGATTTTAGAAATGGAAGATGAGGTGTTAGCTGGAGCTGGGGTAGATGCTTTTGAAGAACTTTTCAAATTGATATTTACCAAACTGTTCGACGAAATGGAATCTGGGCGAAATAAGAAACGCTATTTGGAATTTCGTAATTATGGGGATACTGAAACCGAATTAAAAGATAAAATCCAGAGTATATTTAACCGTGCCAAAGGCAAATGGTCGGGCGTATTTTCGGATGATGCCAAGATTGAACTTACCGCTTCACATTTATCGGTTTGTGTATCTTCATTGCAAGATGTGAAGTTATTTAACAGTAATCTTGATGTAGTTGACGATGCTTTTGAATACTTGATTGGAAAAAGCTCAAAAGGTGAAAAAGGACAATACTTTACACCTCGGTATGTGATTGATATGTGTGTAAAAATGCTCAACCCTAAAGAGAGCGAAACCATGATTGATACAGCTGCTGGAAGTTGTGGTTTTCCGGTTCACACCATTTTTCATGTATGGGAGCAAATTATGAAAGAAGAAGGGTTAAGCAAAAGCCACCTGTTTACATTGGAACAAAAACCACCCCGCTGTACCGATTATGTAAACGATAAAGTATTTGCTATCGACTTTGATGAAAAAACAGTACGTGTTGCCCGAACATTGAACCTGATTGCCGGTGACGGTCAAACTAATGTATTACACCTGAATACCCTCGACTGGGAACGGTGGGATGAAAAACTGGATGATGAAGACTGGAAAGATACCTATTACGAGGGTTGGAAAAAACTAAAACGGCTTCGCACATTGAGCAATAGCAACCGTGATTTCCAATTTGATATTTTAATGGCGAATCCACCTTTTGCGGGTGATATCAAAGAAAGTCGAATTATCTCCAAATACGAATTAGGAAAAAACGCTGCCGGAAAATACCAAACGGCTGTAGGGCGGGATATTCTGTTTATTGAACGTAATCTCGATTTCCTGAAACCCGGAGGGCGTATGGCAATTGTACTGCCACAGGGTAGGTTCAATAACAGCAGCGATAAACAAATACGGGAATTTATAGCCGAACGTTGTCGCATTTTGGGCGTGGTGGGCTTGCATGGCAATGTGTTTAAACCACATACAGGCACAAAAACCTCTGTGTTGCTGGTTCAAAAATGGGATGACACACTTTGCCCGAAAGTGGATGATTACCCTATATTTTTTGCCACCATGCAAGAACCAAGCAAAGACAACAGCGGCGAAAAAATATATGTCCGCAAACGTGACATGCCTAACTCCTACCGTGTACAGATGCCAGACTTGGCGTCTCAGCCTGTACAAACAGAAATGGTATTAGAAGCTCCCGATGTGGAATATGTAAGCACTATAAAAGACTTGGATGAATATGTGCAAGACACCCACGACCACTTGATAGTGAAACACGACCTGTTTAACCATGACGGACAAACCCGCGACGGAATAGCCGAAGCATTTGCCGAATTTTCAAAAAAAGAGCAACTCAGTTTTTTTTAAATAGCCCTTTCGACGAAGCAAAGTATAAGGCTTTGTTGGAAGGGCTGGAGATAAGTGTTCAATATTTTAAATCATTGTCAACTATAATTGATTATAGAATTGAGGCAGAGTATTTTGATAAACGATTTCTCAAAATTGATAAAATATTTAAACGAATAAAAAACACTTCTTTCTTTGATGTGGCAAACTATGAAAATGGAAGAGCATACAACTCTGAAGAATTTTCTGAAATGCCTCTTGAAAATGGAGTAAAAGTATCTAAAATTGGCGATGTCACTCAAAAGAGATTAAATACAAATTGGGTTGGAGTTTCAGAGTTAGAATTTATCAAACAAAAAGGTAATTATTTGGTAGATGATGATATATTAATGAGTCTAACAGGCGACCCTCCTGATATTGGGAAAGTGAACCTATTTAAAGAGAATCAAATAAAATCGACATGGAATCAAAGAGTTGCTAGAGTCTATTTAAGAGAGAGCCAATCAACTTTTTATAGTTCAAAGGTCTTTTTTATTGTACTTTGTAATGGATTTTGTAGAGAGCAATTAGAACGATTTGCAAAGGGAATCAGACAGAGAAATCTTGGTGTCGAATGTATTGAAAAGCTTAGGTTGCCGATCCTTTCAAATATTTTTCAGGTAAAACTAAATGAATTAATAACAGATTCC
>JAURYY010000186.1 GCA_030653695.1 Paludibacter sp.
AGCATATACAAACAGGTCATCATTGTTAATGATTGATGGTGTTGCCAGGCATTAATTCATTTTACACCGAAAACAATAGCGTTGTTGGTCAGGTTTTCAAAAGTTGGAATTGTTTGCTAATATTGCAAATAAAATATGAAAAAAATGGAAAATACATGGAATTATTTTTTAGATGTATATTAAATGTTGTACAATATTGCAATTGGTTTATTCAATAAAACTTGTTTCAATGTCGATCATTTATAAAAATCAAAGTGCTGTTTCAATAACATTCTTTTTTTATTTTTCTCATTTAATTGATATCTCAGGCAGATAATTTTCTTATTTTTGCAGTATGAAACATTGGCTTTACATATTCCTTTTGATCTTTACATTTCCTATATTTATTTTTTCGCAAACAAAATTAAAGTTAAACAGTGAAAGAGTAATACCCGGCGAAACTCTTCATTACAGCGCATATTGGGAATTTTTTAATATTGGTAGTGCAAGTACTGTCATCGACCATAAAATATACCGAATAGGTTCAAATATTTGTTATAAAATTGAAGTACAAGGACAAACCAATGGATTAGCAAAACTTTTTTATGTGCGCGATAAATGGACAGCCTATATCGATACGGTAAGCATTACTACGCACAGATCGCATCGAAGCATTCGCGAAGGAAAGTACGAATTAGACGAAATAGCTTATTTCGATCATCTTAAAAAGAAAGCTACTGTTAAAGTTTTTGATAAAAAAACGAAAAAATATGAGTTGAAAAAAGTATATGATACACCCGAAAATATCAGAGATGTAGTTGCAGGTTTTATGGTTGTCCGTCTTATCGATTTATCAAGATATTCTATTGGCGACACTATTCCGATCAATGGTTTTTATGAAGATGAGGGTTATAAAATTAATGTAATTTATAAAGGAATCGAAAATTTAAATTTAAAAAGCTCCATCATTCGATGCCACAAATTAAAGCCGGTACTCCCCAAAAATAAAGTTTTCGATGGTCAAAATTCAATAGATATTTGGTTGTCGGCTGATAAGTCTCAATCAATAATTCGTATTAAAGCTAAAATGTTTGTGGGGAATATTGTGGTTGAATTGAAAGAATAATCTATTTATCGGAAATGTTTTTTGATAATCGCTACGAAATATTGAGAATGTTTCTAACTTTGCAAGAATCATAATAATAATCACATAATAAAGTACATACAAACACATGAAAAAACTCACTTTATTTTTATCAATTATTTTGACTTTATCTTTATCAGCAGCTAAAGTTCAAACTGGAATTGAAATATTAAGGAAACAAAACTTCAAAATACTTGAAGGAAAAAATGTAGGACTGATTACCAATCCCACGGGAGTGGATAGCAAAATGAAACCCACCATTGATATTTTGTTCGAAGCTCCAAATGTTAAACTTGTAGCATTGTTTGGTCCCGAACACGGTGTACGTGGCGATGCTTATGCAGGCGATAAAGTGGATAATGTTACCGACGCCAAAACCGGGTTACCCGTTTATTCACTCTATGGCAAAACCCGCAAACCCACCCCTGATATGCTAAAGGGAATTGATGTGCTTGTATATGATATTCAGGATAACGGCTGCCGTTCGTACACTTATATCAGCACCATGGGGCTGGCAATGGAAGCTGCATCCGAAAATAACATAGCATTTGTGGTTCTTGATCGTCCAAATCCACTCGGTGGTTTAAAAATTGAAGGAAATCTCACCGAAGAGCCTTTTATTTCATTTGTAAGTCAATTTAAAATCCCTTATATTTACGGACAAACTTGTGGTGAGCTGGCTTTGATGCTGAACGAAGAGAAAATGCTGAAAAATAAGTGTGAACTCACAGTTGTAAAAATGAAAGGCTGGCAACGCAAAATGACTTGGGAAGATACCGACTTGGAATGGGTGATTGCTTCTCCGCATATTCCTTATAAACAATCGTCTTATTATTACCCTGTTACCGGAATTTTGGGTGAGTTGGGTTATTTGTCGGTGGGAGTTGGTTATACACTACCGTTTCAGATTGTAGGAGCACCGTGGATCAATGCAGATAGTCTTGCCAATGTAATGAATAAACTCAACTTGTCAGGAATTACATTCAGACCCATTCATTTCAAACCGTTTTATTCTGTATTTAAAGATGAACATTGTCATGGCATTCAAATTCATATTATGAATTATAAAGCTGCAAATTTATCGGCTGTGCAATTTTATATCATGCAGGAATTGAATAAATTGTATCCATCGAAATCTGTTTTTGCTAACGCTAACAAAGATCGCTTCAATATGTTCGACAAGGTCAGTGGAAGCGATCAGATCAGATTAAAATTTTCGGAAAGTCATTCTTTTGATGCTATTAATGACTATTGGTATAAGAATATTGAAAGTTACCGGAAATTGTCGGCAAAGTATTATTTGTATAAATAAGACCCCCTGCCCCCTAACGGGGAAACCTAAGGGTTGATTTAGTTGCCTGTTTCATTTATTTTTAACATTCATAAAGTTTAAAATTGTAATACTTTTCAAACTTCAATCTTTCAAATTTCTGAAACGAAACCTGAAACACGAAACCTGAGATAAAATGAACTCATTCTTGAACGAAATAAAAAAACACATTCCCGCTCACCGCATTTACACCGACGAAATGCGGCGGTTAGCATGGGGAACAGATGCCGGATTTTACCGGTTGATTCCACAAGTGGTTATTCATTCTGACAATGAGGAAGAAATTATCAAAATACTTAAAATAGCAGATAAATATCATCTTCCGGTTACATTTCGAGCTGCTGGAACAAGTTTATCCGGGCAGGCAATCAGTGATTCGATTTTAGTAATTGCTGGAAAGAATTGGGAGAAATATGAAATTGCTCCCGACAAAAAATCAATAAAACTGCAACCTGGGATGGTAGGACAAAGGGTGAATGAAATACTGAAACCATTTGGACGCAAATTTCCGCCTGACCCGGCATCAATAAAATCGGCTATGGTAGGTGGAATAATAATGAATAATGCTTCAGGAATGAGTTGCGGGATTCACGAAAACAGCTACAAAACGCTACGCTCTGCACGTTTGATTCTGGCTGATGGAACGTTGCTTGATACCGCTGACGAACAAAGCAAAAAGGACTTTCGCTATACACATCCAGCTTTCATTCGCCGTATTTGCGACTTGCGCGACAGGGTGCAAGCAGATAAGAAACTTTGCGAACTGATTGAACGAAAATACCGCATTAAAAATGTTACAGGTTTGTCAATCAACCCTTTTGTAGAGTTTCACGATCCTTTCGATATTATCTTACACCTGATAGTAGGTTCTGAAGGAACGCTGGCTTTCCTTTCGGAAGCCACCATGAGAACTGTGGCGGAATTGCCATTTAAAGCAAGCGCCATGATTTATTTTAGCTCCATGTTTGCAGCTTGCGAGGCTGTTATTAAACTCAAAAAATCTCCGGTTACGGCAGTCGAAATGTTCGACCGCTTTGCATTGAAATCGGTTGAAAACAAGCCCGATGCGATTCCTGAATTAAAAATATTGCCCAACGATGCTGCAGTTTTACTTATTAAAACCGAAGCTGATAGTGAGCTAACACTTCGACATAATATCGATGAAATTCTCTCGGTTATTTCAAAGACCGAAACATTATTTTCGCCTCAATTTACAGATAAAGAACCCGAATACGAAGCATACTGGACCATGCGTTCGGGTATTTTCCCTACAGTGGGAAGCACTCGCTCAATAGGCACAACTTGTCTGATTGAAGATGTGGCATTTCAGGTCGACGATTTACCCGAAGCCACTGCCGATTTGCGTAAAATACTTATCAAACACGGATATTCCGAAGCTGTTATTTACGGTCATGCACTCGAAGGTAATTTCCATTTTATTCTGAATCAATATTTCGATACACCCCAAGAAATTGCCCGTTACCAAGGGCTGATGAATGATGTAATAGATCTGGTGGTGGATAAATATGAGGGGTCGCTCAAAGCTGAACATGGAACCGGACGCAATATGGCACCGTTTGTAAAACGGGAGTGGGGCGAAAAAGCCTACAAACTGATGTGCGAAGTGAAGCAACTTTTCGATCCGAAGGGTTTACTGAATCCGGGAGTAATTTTTAACGATGATCCTGAATGTCATTTGAAAAACCTGAAACCACTGCCCGAAACGCACGAGTTGATTGATAAATGCATCGAATGTGGTTTTTGTGAAGTGAATTGTGTGAGCAATGGATTCACACTTTCTTCGCGACAACGCATTGTCGTTCAGCGCGAAATCACCAGATTAAGAAAAACGGGCGAAAATCCCGATTTACTTGCAGCGTTAGAAAATGATTTTATTTTTGCCGGAGAGAAAAGTTGTGCCGGTGACGGACTTTGTTCCACTTCGTGCCCGGTAGATATCAATGTAGGTGATTACATTCATTTCATTCGCCAAAAAACACTCGAAAACCTTCCCAAAGCCCAAAAGATGGGCAAGTGGAGCGCTGAAAATTTCTCCACCGTTTCTTCAGCACTCAAAGCAACGCTGTGGACTGCCAATGCGGCTCGAACAGTAATGGGTAAAAATGCTATGGGCGCACTGACAACAGGATTGAGAATGGTAAGCCGTAACAATATGCCACTCTGGACACCGTCTTTGCCAAAAGCTACACGCAAACCCAAACGGCAACTTCAAACTGATAATCCGTTGAAAGTTGTTTATTTTCCAAGTTGTTTGAATCAAATGATGGGTGCTTCGCACGATGACCCCGATCAGACTCCGCTCACCGAAAAAATGGTGTCGTTTCTGAATAAAGCTGGTTATGAAGTAATATTTCCTGAGAAAATGAATCACCTTTGC
>JAURYY010000194.1 GCA_030653695.1 Paludibacter sp.
TCACCAAAATTTAATAAGCGTTCTAAAAAATCTGTACTGGTTTCCATCATGAATTAATTTTATTATGAATTATTGTGCGACTGCAAAAATAGTTCTTTCTTGGTCGATTAGACATGTTATCATACTAAATCCTGTAATCCCCAAAAAATAAACACCGAAGCCGAAGCGCAACTCCAGCGCTATGCTGCCGACCCGCGCATACTTGCTTCGGTAGGTAAAACTACACTGCATTTAATCCGCGTTATTTATTGCGGCTGGGAAATGGTGAGTTGCGAGGAAGTGGAATTGTAAGTTTTTGGATTGGTATTAAAAACGTAATTCATAAAAATGACTATCTTTGCCGCAAATATTTCTGTAAATGAGCGATAAAGAGGACGATATAATTCTATTGAATTTAATTAGCGAAGGTGATAAATTAGCTTTCAGACATTTGTTTGAGACATATTTTACTCCTTTGTGCCGATTTATGCACCTTTATGTACGCGAAACAACCATTGTAGAGGAACTGGCATTAGATATTTTTACATACTTGTGGGAACATAGAGAAACACTTCAAATTCAAATCTCATTAAAAGCTTACCTTTTTCAGGCAGCGCGAAATAAATGCTTGAACACCCTCCGTCAAAAAATACTAACGCTTAGGCTCGATGATGCCGATTTTGATATTGCCGAAACAAATGTAATGAGCTTAGAAACCGACGAACTGTACCAACTTATACAAGAAGCTGTGTTGGCACTGCCCGATAAATGCAGGGAAGTATTCCAACTTAGTAGAAACGAAAACCGCAGCAATCAGGAAATTGCAACGCAATTAAATATTTCAGTAAAAACTGTTGAAGCCCAGGTTACCAAGGCATTAAAGCGCATTAAAGACTTTTTGGGCGATTCATATTCGTTTCTGTGGTAAAATAATTTATACCGACGTAAGGGTTAAGTCTGTTTTTTGTGTCATACAAATAGAACCCTTAAATTGTAGGTTATGAATAAAAAACTTCCTTGGGATATTATAATCTCTAAACTTCGCGGAAACTTATCTGATGAGGGCACCATAAGTTTTAATAATTGGTTGAAACTCGAGGATAATCGTGAGCTTTTTCAACAACTTCAGACTGTTTGGGATAATATTCAAAACAAAGTAGCGAGCTATGAGCCCGATATGGAATATTACTGGAAGGAACTTTCGGCGCGTATGGACAACGCTGAAACTGCTCCACTTAGAACCAAAACAAAACACTTCATTTTTAAACCATTCTATAGATATGTAGCGGCAGCATCTATTTTGCTGGTTATTACATTTTCTGCGGCCTATTTCTTAGGTATAAACCGTTCGCTCAAACCTACAATAAGCGAATCATACTCGTCGCTTACCGGAAAGTCGAAAGTGATTCTGCCCGATGGTTCCGAAGTATGGTTGCACTCCAATACAACACTTACATATACGAATAACTCGGCATCGAATTTGCGTGAAATGAGTTTGAGCGGCGAAGCTTACTTTAATGTAACACACGATGCAAACAAGCCTTTTATTGTAAAAGTGGGTCATGTAGCCGTAAAGGTTCACGGAACAAAGTTTAATGTAAATGCATATAATACAGCAAATTCGGTTTTGGTTAGTTTGCACGAAGGTTCAGTAGAAATGAAAACCGATGGCAAAGATGTATTTTTGAAACCGGGTGAAGAAGGAAGATTTAATAAAACGAACAAGCAACTTGCTGTGAATAAAGGCGATGTTGAATTTGCCCAATCGTGGACGAGCGATCAATTGCAATTCGAAAAAAAGAATTTGCGGGAAGTGTGTAAATACCTTTCGAAATGGTATTCGGTTGACATCAATATTGACCCAGCCATTGCCGATAATCAAGCCTATTCGTTTACCGTTCGCAACGAATCGCTGGAAGAAATTGCACGTTTACTATCGCGCGTCAATGGCATAAATTATCAGTTTACGGACAAAAATGAACTGATACTTTCAGCCCGAAAATAATACATCGAAATACGATTGCTTTCAGCAGATATTTTTATCAGTTGTATGAATTTGTTAACCTCATTTTTAAATTATTATGTATTTGAAAAAGAAACTTTTTCTTTATTTCATGCTATGCATTGCTACATTCAGTTATTCGCAAAGCAAAGATAAAACCATTACTATTTCGTTTACCAACATTAGCTTGTCGGAAGCCATACAACGCATCGAAAAAAGTTGTAGCTACACCTTTTTTTACGATGCACTTAAAATTGACTTAACACAAAAAGTGAGTTTAAATGCAATAAATGCACCAATAAAGCAAGCAATAACGGAATTATTGGCCAATACAACTATCAACTTTGAGATCACCAATTCACAGATAGCACTATTTCTGAGTAAACCAATTCAATCTGCAAAACCAGAACCACCAAAAATTAAGCGAGTTTCGGGTGTGGTTCTCGACGAAAAAGGACAACCTGTTATTGGTGCAAGTGTGATCATTCCCGGAACAACTATTGGTGTAGCTACAGATATCAACGGCCGCTTTACGCTGGAAGCACCATCGAATGCCAAATTGCGTATCAGTTATATTGGCTACGATGCTAAAGAAGAATTATTAAACGCAAGTTCAGATTTAAAAATTAAGCTTGAGCCTACTCCTTTAGCTTTGAAAGAATTGGTTATAACTGCGCAAGCCATTGGGCAAAAAAATGCCATCCTCCAACAAATAAACTCCAATACCATAAAAAACGTAGTGGCTGCTGATAGGCTACAAGAAAACCCTGATGCAAATGCAGTTGAAGCCATTGGTCGACTTCCAGGGGTTTCAGTGACACGTAGTGGAGGTGAAGGTACTGGTTTAGTAATTAGGGGTTTGGAGTCAAAGTACACTGCGGTTACCTTAAATGGCGTTGCAATGCCATCGACCGGAGGTGCAAATAGAGAAACCAATATATCGGGGATTTCACAATATGTACTTCAAGGTGTGGAGGTGTACAAGTCATTAACGGCTGATATGGAAGCTAATTCTGTAGCAGGAACTGTTAACCTGAAATTACGGCAAACTATTCCCGGATTTCATTCCAATATAATGGCTCAGGTTGGGTACAACGATTTGAATAAGTATTTTGGAAATTATAAATTGCAAGGAGAAGTAAGTAATCGGTTTTTTAAGGATAAGTTAGGTGTATTTTTCACAGCAAGTGCCGAAAGTGTAAACCGTAGTACTCAAAACATGAGTGCAAGTTATGGTAGCGGTGAAACTTCGGATGTGGATATTTTGATTTATAACGCAAATTTAAATAATATCTTCACTACAAAGACGAGAAGATCGGCCATGTTATCGCTCGACTATAAGTTATCAACATCCACTGTTTTGAATCTATACGGTTTGTATGCCTACGCTAACGATGATAGTCAGAGCCAAACTAAAAGTTACGGTTTTACTGGCGCAGGTAGCGTAAGTTATAACTTTAGTTCTAATCCATACCAGAGAAATAATATGTTTCAGTCTGCTTTAAGCGGGAATACCAAGCTGAAATTTTTAAAATTAGAAATGGAGTATGGTATTGCATTTTCGCAAAATGTCAATAATAATCCTCAATCCAGGGGTTGGAATTTTAGTTATAATCCAACACCAACACCTACTATTTTTAGCCAAGATGTAAGAAAAGGAAACCCCGAAGACCTAATACCTATGTTTACCGATGGTGAGGCCTCTGATCAAACTTTATTGTTAAATAGTTTCGGACAGTCGAAAAGTAATATGCTTGAAAAAAACTATAATAGTTATTTGAATCTGAAAATTCCTTTTGAAATTGGAGATGTTGTAAAAGGAAATGTAAAATTTGGTGGTAGTTACCGTACAAAAGAGCGATTTCAGGATATACAGGGAGGTGGACAGGCAATTGCTAATAACCAATTTGGGAAACCAATACTTGCAGATTCATTGAGATGGATAATTACAGGTGGAGCAAATAATGATATAACGGCTCAAGGTATGGTCGACTATAACTTGAACAACTTTCTGGATGGAAAATACAACTACGGATCCTATTATGATTTTAACAAATTGAATCAGGTTACAGATAAATGGGCGGAGTTATCTGATTATTATTACAATCAGGGTGAGAATGTATGGAGAAATGTATTTGGAGATAATTCTAAAATAGGTTTTACTCAAGATATTGCTGGTTCAACGTTAAATGATCAAGATATAGTTGAAGATTATGGCGCTGGTTATCTTATGACAGAAATTAATGTAGGAAAATGGCTCATGTTTTTGCCCGGTATTAGGTATGAAGAAACCAAGGCTACGTTGAAAGGTTTTAAAACCACTCAACCTACTTTACCTGGACCTGTAAATGAACCAATCGTAGGTGAGGAAATCAATGCCACCCGAAGTGACAAATACTTACTGCCTATGATTCATATAAGGGTAAAGCCAAGGGATTGGTTCTATACTCATTTAGCTTATACCCAAACATTGAGTCGTCCTGATTTCTCTTCAATATCTCCCAATACATGGGTAAATACGGGTTTTTCACCTTTTACGTTTATCTCAAATCAACCTGATCTAAAAGCAGAACAATGGACTAATTATGATGTGCAATTTACATTTCATGGAAAAAAAATTGGACTATTCTCAGTAAGTGGATTCTATAAAACTGTACAGGATAAAATTTGGAATAGAAGTTATAAACGCATTAAAGGAGATCCTATTGTTGAGCCTTTCCCAGATGCAACATTAGTGAATGTTTCACAACCGGAGAATCATAATTATCCTATATATCTTAAAGGACTTGAAGTAGAATTGCAAACTTCGTTCTGGTATTTACCTAAACCGTTTAATTATTTAACTTTCTATGCTAATTATACATATACCGATTCAAAAACACAATACCCTTTGACCAGAATAGAAAATATAATACCTGCCGGAGGTGGAA
>JAURYY010000287.1 GCA_030653695.1 Paludibacter sp.
CACTGTAAAATCGGGTTGTGCAATTACGCCGGCATTTACCAGTGCCATCTCGTTTACTCTGTCGGTACGCCAGGCGCAATAATCCATTGCCTGTTCCCAGGTAACGCCAACTATCGGATATTGATCGAAAGCAGGGTGGCTCAAATAATTTTGAAGATAAGGTTCGTTATAGGCAAGCTCTTCTCTCCAGACAGTAACATTGGGTTGGGCTTGTTCTACAAGATTGGGTGCTGTTTTCTGAAAAACCACTTTAAGCCAGTTGGTGTATTCGCGCCAGTCAACGTTGCGAATTTCGTACTGATCCATAAAAAAAGGACTTACTGTAATTCTTCTGCGTTTGTTATCGCGAGGGGCGGTTACAAATTCTCCTTTTTCACCAATGGTGTATGAGCCACCTTCAACAGCCACCATACCCGGAGGAGTTTCGAGTTTATATCCGGTTTTTACAATAAATCCAGTACCCTCTTTGTCATTGTATTTCCAACCGGTTACTCTCGATATGTTATTGTTGGATGAGTTATTAGCACAACCAATAAATCCGGCAAGGATGAATAATGAGGCTATTTTAGCTATTAAGTTTAATTTCATAGGAGTTATAATGAATAAAATATGCACTTAGTTGAATTTCAAGCGCAAAAATAGTACTTTTTTCCTTTATAATAATAAAAGGTGCAATTTTTTTGGTTAAATATAAAGTTTGATATTTATAACTCATTTTCTTGTAAAAACGTATATTGATATGAAAAATAATTAATCTTATTGACTTTCACTTTTTTTGATTAATTTTGCAAGTACTTCAAAACATGGTTTTTTTATATAAATGACGTATGTAAAAAAAAAGAATAATGATCAAATATCATTTAAAGCTGAATAACAAATTAATCGATTTGTCAACTCCCATCGTCATGGGGATTGTTAACTTGACACCCGATTCTTTTTTCAAAGGAAGCAGGCTGACCTCTGAATCAGCTGTATTGAAATGTGTTGAGAAAATACTCGAAAACGGCGGAACTATAGTCGATGTGGGAGCTTATTCGACCCGACCCGGAGCAGGAATGATTTCGTCCGAAGTGGAAATCGAACGCTTGTCGGAAGGAGTTGAAACCATACTCCGTAAGTTTCCGGATACCATTATTTCGGTGGATACATTCAGGGCAAATGTGGCGAGATATATGGTTGATAACTTTGGCGTTGCCATGATTAATGATGTAAGCGGGGGAACACTTGATAATTTAATGTTCGAAACAATTGCTGACTTGAATGTTGCTTATGTACTCATGCATACTCGTGGTAATCCTGCTACTATGCAGCAACTTACCGATTACGAAAATGTAGTGTCCGAAGTATTGCATTTTTTAGAAAAAAGGTTGGCGCAGCTTTATATTCTCGGTGTTATCGATGTGCTGGTTGATCCCGGCTTTGGATTTGCGAAAACACTTGAGCAGAACTACCGGATTTTAAAAAAACTATCTTATTTTCAGGAATTAAATGTGCCAATTCTTGCAGGCGTTTCCCGCAAATCAATGATATGCAAAATATTGGATACCGATGCCGAAAATGCATTAAACGGAACTACTGCTGTAAATATGCTTGCATTGATGGGCGGAGCTTCTGTTTTGAGGGTTCATGATGTTAAAGAGGCAGTAGAAACGATCAAAATTTTCAATCAATTTAATCAACAAGATTTGCCATAAGAATTTATTGTTTATACAAATATTTTTTTAAAATTATTGATTTATAAATATCATAACCGCTAATGGGCTTTCAAATAGGATTTAAAGATATAATAGATATACTTTTAGTGGCAGTGCTGCTATACCAAACGTTTAAATTACTGAAGCGATCGGGGGCTATCAACGTATTCTTCGGAATCATGGCTTTTGTAATAATTTGGTTTTTGGTGTCGCATGTTTTTAAAATGGAGTTGTTGGGAGGTATTTTCGACCGTGTAATCAGTGTAGGTGCATTTGCCTTGATCGTTCTTTTTCAGGACGAAATACGCAGGTTCTTTTCGGGTTTGGGAAAAAAAAGAAAATCAAAAATTATTAAAGCCATCCGAAAATATTTCGGGGATGGCGGACAAGATAATGGCAATAAAGATTATCACATAGTGCAGATTGTGCTCGCATGTCGCAATCTGTCAAAATCCTCCACCGGTGGGCTCATTGTTCTTACAAGAGAAAGCGACTTGGATTTTTATGCTCAATCGGGAGAGCAGATTAACGCAAACATTAACTCGCGGTTAATTGAGAATATATTTTTCAAAAACAGCCCTTTACACGATGGTGCTTTGATAATTTCGGGTCAAAAACTTAAAGCTGCTGCATGTATTCTGCCTATTTCAAAAAACCAGTCTATTCCCAAACGCATGGGACTTCGGCATAGAGCTGCATTAGGAATTACAGAACACTCCGATGCAATTGCCATTGTTATTTCCGAAGAAACCGGTCATATCTCTTATGCGGTAAACGGACAACTTACCGTAAACTTAAAACCAGAACAATTGGAACATTTCCTGTCGGATGAGCTGAGTCAGTAAAGCAAATGGTTGCTAAGTTCAAATGAGGATGAAGGTAAAAAAGTGGACATTGCCTACGAACTTCAAAATGATGAAATAATGTATGTTCCCGGCAAAGTGCTGATGCTGCTAATGCTTTTTTATGATATCCGCATGATGTCCTATTCAAATTTGATTTTTAAAAGTAGAATGTTGAATTGGCTAAACCTAATTTGTGCAGAAAAATAAGTAATTTTGCATGCTGAAAAAGCAGGTATTGGTTAAAGCATAAACTAAAAAAAATAATATGAGCAAAAAAGCATTATTAATGATCCTTGATGGCTGGGGAATGGGAAATCATTCGAGAGCCGATATAATTTACAATACGCCTACTCCTTACTGGGATTCATTGATCAGAAATTATCCTCACTCACAATTGCTGGCATCGGGCGAAGATGTAGGTTTGCCTGAAGGTCAAATGGGAAACTCGGAAGTGGGTCACCTGAATATTGGTGCCGGACGCGTGGTTTATCAGGATCTTGTAAAAATAAATATTGCCTGCCGCGACAACAGCATCCTGAAAAATCCTGAAATCGTGAGTGCATATTCTTACGCCCGCGACAATAAAAAGAAAATTCACTTTCTGGGATTAGTTTCAGATGGCGGAGTTCACAGTTCGATCTATCATTTGCTGAAATTAATCGACATAGCTAAAGAATACAATGCCGAAGCTTTTGTGCATTGTTTTATGGACGGTCGCGATACAGACCCGAAAAGCGGCAAAGGTTTTATTGAACAATTGGACTCTTATACCAAAAATTCAACCACAAAAATCGCTTCGATTATAGGGCGTTACTACGCTATGGACCGCGATAAACGCTGGGAACGCGTGAAATTAGCGTATAATTTATTAGTTAAAGGAAAAGGAACTCCTGCTTCGGATGTGGTTGAAGCTATGCAGGTTTCGTACGATGCCGGTGTTACGGATGAATTTATAAAACCCATTGTGGCTGTAGATGCAAGCGGAAGTCCTGTTGCAAAAATTGAAGCCGGCGATGTGGTGATTTTCTTTAATTACCGCAACGATCGCGCCAAAGAATTGACTGTTGTGCTGACCCAACAAGATATGCACGAATACGATATGCACACTTTGCCGTTGGAGTATTATTGTATGACTCCTTACGATTCATCTTTCAAAGGGTTGCACATTTTGTTCGACAAAGACAATGTGCAAAACACGCTCGGAGAATATATTTCAAACCTTGGACTGAAACAATTGCGTATTGCCGAAACCGAAAAATTTGCACACGTAACTTTCTTTTTCTCCGGAGGCCGCGAAAGTGAGTTCGAAGGCGAAGAACGCATACTTGTTCCTTCGCCCAAAGTGGCAACTTACGACTTGCAACCCGAAATGAGTGCGCCTGAAGTAGCCGAAAAATTAGTTGCTGCACTGAATACACAAAAATTTGATTTTATTGCCCTGAACTTTGCTAACGGCGATATGGTAGGACACACAGGGGTTCGCGAAGCGATTATTAAAGCAGTACAAACTGTTGATGAGTGTATGGGTAAAGTGGTGGATGCAGCCCAAGCAAACCATTACGAAGTAATTATCATTGCCGACCACGGTAATGCCGATAACGCTGAAAATCCCGATGGCTCGCCAAACACGGCGCATTCATTGAATCCGGTTCCATTTGTGTATGTTTCCAAAAACAAAAACGCAGATGTTGAAAATGGTATCCTTGCCGATGTGGCTCCTTCAATTTGTACCATACTCGGCATTGACAAACCTAAGGAAATGACTGGAAAAGCACTGATTACAATGCATAATTCTACTTTGCCAAATTAAAAAACAAACCATAAGCAACTGTCAATAACACAATTCTAAAAAACTGGATTGTTTCGTAGTTAACAATAAAAACAATGCTTTCAACACTTAGGAATTGAAAATAAATAATATCAGACTTCCTGACCTCTCGCATATTTAGTTGTCGGTATTTGTTTCTAACACACAGCAAACTTTAATTTATGTTGTACAATATCAATATTATACAGATATTATACAGCGAATTTACGATATGTACGACAATCTGATTTGCGACATGGGCATTGTAACTTCTTGATTTATATCATGGGGTCAGGAAGTCTGAAATAATGCCGATAAGCCGAATTTTTTTGTGAATTGTATCGAATTTTGCAGAATCAAAAGTTATTATTTTTTAAAAAAAAAACATTTTAAAGGCTATTAATTAATCAATTTTATTATTTTTGCATTCAGTAGTAATTCAACTGTCTTTTATTTCTGAGGTTAACATCTGAATTTTTAATATATAATCGTATGAAACTCACCTTTAAAATAATGATTATTATATCATTTGTGCTTTTAGTGTTGGTTAGTTTTCAGTTGTTAGACAGCTATTTAGCGATCAACTACGACCATGAAAACTATACTCCAAATAAATGGCAAAAAGATTATTCGGCACTCGCCATTTATGGTAAAATAATTTGGCTTTGGGTGTTTCTCACTTATCTTGTAATTAATATAATCATTTGTTTCAGAGCAATACGCAAAAAACGTTCATATTCGACCAAATAATTTGCATTGAAATACCCCCAAAAAAAAACATCGAAAATATTTTCGGTGTGTTTTTTTTTGTGGATGTTAATATCGCCGGATTACCTAAATTTGGATTGAATCTCCTCATTGGTGATTACCGAAAAAATAATTCTTCCGTCAGGTGTAAAGTTGGGATTGGAACAAGCAAATAGTTTATCGATTATATTATTCATTTCCTCTTTTGTTAAAGTATGACCTGATTTTAATGCAGCTGCCTGAGCAAGGGTGGAAGCTAAAGAATCATGTAAAGTATAAACAGGATTTTGTTCAGTTTGCTTAACATTAGCTATCATTTCGTGCAGCAAATCAATTACGCTCACCGAACCTAATTGCGAAGGTATAGCAGTTACGTTGTAAGTATCAGCTTCTGTACTTTCAAAATCGAATCCTGCTTTTAATAATTCGCTTTTTATCTGATTGAAATATAGCGAATGATCAGCATCGAGAACTAATACTTCAGGGAAAAGAACTTGTTGAGCCAATCCCTTTTTATTTTCAATCTGATTTAGAAACATTTCGTACAAAATCCGCACATGCGCCCTGTGTTGATCAATCAGAAGCATACCCGATTTAATACTCGTAATAATGAATTTATTTTTTAACTGAAAATTCATTGCCGAAACAACATCTTCGGTTTCAATAGTTTGTTGTTCGTTACCCGTTTCAGTGTGTTGAGTTAAAAATTCATTCTCTTTTATATCCGATTGCTCGTTGGTTTGAATTTCTTTTTTTTGTTCAAAACCTTTGTACAGTTTTTCCCAATCCATATCGGGTCGATGGTATGAAGTGGTATGAAAAGGATTATAATTGGGATTAAATGAGGTTTGCGGTGGTAGTATGTTTTCAATCGATTTATTTACAAGGATTTCCGGTGCTCCTTCCTGGTCAAAATCAATGGAAGGAATAATGTTGAATTTTCCGAGTGCTTCTTTAACGGTGGCATTCAGTATCGACCAGATGGCCTGTTCGTTTTCGAATTTTATTTCTGTTTTAGTTGGATGTATATTTATATCAATGCATTCGGGGTCGACTTCAAAGTAAATAAAATAATTCGGGCTTTCGGAGGGCTGAATCAGTTGATTGTAAGCCAGCATGATTGCCTTATGAAAATACGGATGGCGCATATACCGTCCATTTACAAAAAAATACTGATAGGGAGATTTTTGAACAAATTCAGGCTTACCTACAAAACCGTTGATTGTAACAAGGTTAGTAGTTGTTTCGATGGTAAGAAGCTGTTGTTGAAGACGTTTTTTAAGATTTTTACCGAATAAATTCTCTATCCGCATTTTAATATTCGATGGATGCAAATGATAAATTTCTTCTTCGCCATCGAAAAATGAGAACTCCACTTCGGGATTGACAAGCGCAATTCGATAAAATTCGTTCAGCAAATGCGACTTTTCAACATTGTCGCTTTTCAGAAACCTGCGACGGGCCGGGACATTAAAAAAAAGATTTTTTACCGAGAATGAAGTGCCGGTATCACAATGTATGGTCTCTTGTTTGAAAACCCTGGTGCCTGCAATTTCCACCATCACGCCGAGTTCATCTTCCACGCGTCGGGTATGTAACTCCACCTGTGCAATGGCTGCGATTGAAGCCAAAGCCTCTCCTCTAAAACCCATGGTGCGAATGGAGAATAAATCGGAAGCTTCTTTTATTTTGGATGTAGCATGACGTTCAAATGCCATTCGTGCATCTGTTTCGGTCATTCCTTTGCCGGTATCAATGACCTGAATAAGCGTCTTTCCGGCATCTTTTATGACAATCTGTATAAAACCCGCTCCTGCATCGATCGAATTTTCAACTAATTCTTTAAGCACCGATGCCGGTCGCTGTATAACTTCACCTGCAGCTATCTGATTGGCAACCGAATCGGGTAACAAATGGATTATATCACTCATACATTTTTATTTCAGCAAGAAATATACAATTGCCAGTAAAATAATGATAATTAATATTAATCGTATATTGGACTGTTGCACTTGCTGAGTTCTGAATTTTTTGTTTTTGTCGGCCATTTCGCGAAATGTGCCTCTGCGGATAGTTGGTTTATATTCACCATCAGGTGTTTTTTCGGCTGCAGCGTTTTGTTTTTCGCGTTCTTTCAGTGCTTCTTTCTTAGGATCGTAATAAATATACTTGTAATTATATTCCTTTGGTTTATATAAATTAAAGAACCCCATAATGTTGAATTTTTAGTGTTGAATATATTTAAAACATTTAGCTTAAGAAATGGTTCATTGCTTAAATTTTGAGTTTAATTGTAAACGCCTTCAAAGGTAACATTGGCATCGTTCACAAACTGACGAATACGTTGCTCTTCATCCTTTTTGCAAATTAAAAGTACATTGTCCGATTCGGCTACAATGTAATCTTCTAATCCCTGCACAACTGCGAGTTTTTCGGACGGTAATGCAATGATATTATTATTGCTTTCATAAAAAAGAGTTTTGCATTTCAAGGCAACATTTCCGGTTGCGTCCTTTGGCGACATTTCGTACAAGGAACCCCAGGTTCCCAAATCAGTCCAGCCAAAATCCGAACACAACACAAATACATTTTCAGCTTTCTCCATTATTCCGTAATCGATGGATATATTCGGACAGGATGGATACATTTTGTCAATAAACTGTTGTTCATCAGTCGTGTTGTAAAATTCTTTCCCTTCGTTAAATCTAATCGCCACATCGGGCAATAAAGTATTAAAAGCCTTATCGATGGTTTGCAGACTCCAAAGGAAAATCCCCGAATTCCAGTAAAACTCTCCTGTTTCGTAAAATATCTGTGCCAGTTCGGCGTTCGGCTTTTCGGTGAATGTTTTTACTTTTCGCATATTTGTTTCACCTTCATCAATCTGTATATACCCATATCCGGTTTCGGGGCGACTGGGTTTGATTCCCAAAGTCAACAAATTGTCGTTTTTTTCTACAAAATCAAGTCCCGTTTTAATAGTCTCAATAAAATCGAGTTCACGTACAATCAAATGATCAGATGGTGCTACAATAATATTCGTTTTATCGGTTATGGCTTTAATGCGGTTAATTGCATACGCAATGCATGGTGCAGTATTCCTTCGGTTTGGCTCGAGCAGAACCTGCTCAGGTTTAATCTCTGGTAATTGTTCAAGGATAAGATCTTTGTAAATAATATTTGAAACGATAAGAATATTTTCAACCGGAACAACAAGACGAAAACGATCGAAAGTCATTTGAAGTAAAGAACGTCCGGTGCCAAAAAAATCAAGAAACTGTTTTGGATGACTATTTCTGCTGAAAGGCCAGAAACGGCTGCCCACACCTCCTGCCATGATGATACAATAATTATTTTCCATTACTTTTATTTGTTTATACCCTTAAGTTTTATGTTTTAAAAATCGCACTAAGATAATGACATTTTTGTACTTCTCAAAATTTCACCGGCAAATTATAAGGTCTTTTGTGTTTTCTGTCAAATTTCGTTCTTTGTGATATTATTATAAAAAAAAACAGCATTTCAATTTTATTTTATTCATTACAAATTTGTATGGTGAAAATTAATAAACACTGATTTATCTGCCATTGAATAAAACTAACTGGTTATCTGCTTAGAACAAGTGTTTATTTTTGAAATAAACTTTATTTCAAAAACTGTCTTAAATTAAGCATAGAAGGCATTACTGATTAATAAGGAATATTTTTTAACATTAAGTGAATAAGA
The DNA here is from genome assembly GCA_030653695.1 of Paludibacter sp. Lineage (GTDB taxonomy): Bacteria > Bacteroidota > Bacteroidia > Bacteroidales > Paludibacteraceae > Paludibacter. The sequence goes on from JAURYY010000287.1 coordinate 8,820, forward strand.
TACTTAGCTATATTT
>JAURYY010000209.1 GCA_030653695.1 Paludibacter sp.
AAAAAATCAAAGATATGAATAAAAACAAAAATTATTTGCTGATAATTGAAATCTTATTGGCAACAACGCTTTTCACTTCCTGTGAAATGTATAAATTAGGTGTTCTTGAAGTTAAAACAGTTTCCAATACTTATGGCACCATCTATCATGCAGAAATTGTACTCGATGAAAGTAAATATATAGCAGGTTCGGAATTTAATATTCCAGATCCTAATTTTTATGCTACAATTACTGGCTATTATTGGCCAGATGAAAGCCCCAAAAGCTTGGGATATAAGTACAAAGATCCTAGTGGAAACACACAAAATTTTTATACCGATAAAGAAGAGCGTTCAGGCAGGGAACCTGGTGAAAACGGGAATTGGAAAACCAATGGTACAAGTGGAGATTGTCCTGTTGGCACTTGGTATAGTTCAGCATGTGGTGATTCCAAGGGTGTAACCTGGATATTTGGATCTGACAAGAGAGGCTCTTTTTCAAATAAAGACTGTAATGGCATTTGTACACCTATGGTCTTTACATTTACTTACACTATTTCAGGTAACACATGTAACTTTATTTACGATACTGTTCAACCATTTGTTACTTGTTACGGCTATCCTGATACAAGGCCAGCAAAACCAGCAAATGGATCAATAACTTTCTCTTGTAATGGCAATCAATTGACTGTAACGAGTGGGAATGGGACAAATGTGTTTACAAAAAAGTGAACGATCTATTAATTGATGGTTATCACGTAACCATCCCATAAAATGAATATCATAGTTATAATCAAACTATGACCCAACCCAATCGCTTTCAAGATGCTAACAAAATCCACTCCTATTTCTATAAAGAAGTATGAGTGGTTTGTCCTAGTTGCAAAAAAAAAAAGGATTGCTAAAGTTAGTTGGTGCTAAATATTTTTCCTCACACCCAACCTTCTTTTATGGCTTTTGAAACTAATTCGGCAGTAGATGAAGTGTTGGTTTTAGCAAGTATGTTTCGGCGATGATTTTTTACCGTATATTGACTGATAAAAAGAAGTTCAGCAATCTCAGCGCTATTAAATCCCTGAATTACTTGTCTGACAATTTCCTTTTCCCTACGGGTTAGTATTTCTTTTGTAGGCATCAAAATCTGCTTTACAGCTACATTTATATACGATGGCTCACCTTCTAAGCCAATGAAAGAAAGTATTGGCGTTCCCTCAGGTTTAATGTGGTTGATGTCGGTATGAATTCCCAATGTTTTATTTATACCACCTTCTTCAGTACTCTGTAACGTCACTACTTGATGAAGGATCCGAATATATTCACCATTGCTTTTCTTTACACGATAATCGTAGCGCACTTTATATTTAAAATACTCGGCAGGTGCTAAAGTATTAAAAAACTCTGAGCCTTTTTTTTCAAAGCTTAAAAAATAAGGTAAATCATCAGGATGTATAAGTTGAATAAATAACTCAACTGTAAATTCTTTTTCTGTATACCCTAAAATATTGGTCATATTTGGACTTACAAATTCAAACTCTACAGTTGCCAAATCGAATACATAAAAGTAATAGTCACCAACGTGAGTAATGTTAAGAATTTTCTTGTATATCTCAAGCTCAAGACCTAAATCTATCTTTTTTCCATTTTTAACAAGACTTTGCCAAATTCCTTGGGCTTCGTTGTAAGGGAGTAAACTTTGGGACATAACGTTTAATTAATGCAAAAAATGCTTGAAATTGGTCACTAATATTTTAAAATCTGTAGTGCTTAAAAGTGTACTATTTGAAAGTTTTATCACTATGTGTTAACAATAAAAACATGTGTTTGTTCATTTTAAATACTTCCTTTTTAGATGTAAGTATTTGGAAAGAAATAATGTACTATTATCCTATTATTATAAATAGAAGAATAGAACGCAGATTCACGCTGACTTAGCGGATAAAAAACGGATTTAAATTCCGACAAGTCGGGTTGATTTTCAAACACTTAGGTCTTATCAGTCATGCTTGCATGACTTAAATCTGTTTTTTTGATCCGTTAAGATGTAATCCGCTGATATCCGCCTAATCCGTTAAATCCGCGTTCTATTCTTTTTTGATAAATACGACATTATATTCTGACCACTACTTAATGCACATAGCACCTTATTTTTTAATATTATTTCTTCACAGTAAATCAGCATTTCAATTGACAATACTATCGTTTTATTCCCCAAAAAAATGACTACAAATAGCTATTGTTTTCGACATGAAGACCTACTATTTTTACAAAGCTCCAAATCAAAAATCTAACACATAGAAATTTAGTACTATTTAAAAATCAATTAAATTATGAAATCAATAAGCAATTGTATTCAAATCATTTTTACAACACTACTTGTGCTACTAATTAGCTCATGTACAGAAGGTTTTTTTGATAACCTAACAGGCACTTCAACTGAAACAACGGGAGCTATGTTTTGGACAGCTTCTGATTTAGGGGTTGGCAGTATTACTGTTACTTGCAATGGAAGCACTAAAACGATTAGTAGCTACTACAGCTCGGGCGATCCAAACCATGGAGCCTCAGGCGCAGCTAATTTTACATTAAATCCCGGAAATTATTCTTATAATGCCTCTGGAGGCTCATTAAAATGGAGTGGTAATATTGACGTAACTAAAGGAGTTTGTACTAAAATGCAATTGTATGGAAATAGTACTGGCACAGGCAGTTTAAGTCTAAATGGTAAGTGGAAAGATTCAGTAGAATTTACAATTATAATTTCAGGAACAAGTGGTTTAATTAATTCATTTGGCAGTGGTAATTGGAAAACAGCTGCTGAAAAAGGATATGTTCAAATAGGAAGTTTATTTTTAAAAAGCATCTCAAAATCAAATTCAACAAATTGGACTTGTGAAAATTTGGCCATGACTACAACAAATGGTGTAATCAATGGTACTAAATGGTACTCAAATAGCACAATAACGATTAGTACGAATGGGAATTCATTTACATTATACACTACTATAGGCACTAATACATTTACTCGCGTTAATTAAATACAGGTTTTAAATTAACAATTAATACATCCTTTAATTTTATAAAATACCAGTTCTATTGTATCATAAAGTGACAAAATGATTATTTATACATGTTCCACTAAAATTATAACAATGAAAAAATGAAAAAAAATCTTATCGTATTAATATCAATGATTTTTAGCTTGAATATTGGGGCTCAAAGTGCCTACATTGAAGTAAGAGGTGAGCCCGGACTTTCTGTTTTTTTAAACAATTCGTTTAAAGGTATTACTTCCACGGAGCACAACGGTTATATTATTGGAAATGTAACTCCAGGAAATAACCTGATTAAAATTGTAAAAGAGGGATTTACTCCTTATGAAGAAACTATCAATGTAAAGCCTGGTGAGGTGTTGGCTTATAAAGTAAAACCATTTGTAAAACATACTGTATATGTAAGTGAACAAGGAAACTCTGCCCAAACTGAAAAAAAGGCAATTATTGAAAGCGGTAAACTTATTGTTCAATCTGTCCCCATCGAAATTAAAATAAGTATCCCTGCCATTGAAGGAGTTGAAAATAAGCTTAAAACTAAAGATGAGATGATTTTTGATAAGATGCCAGCAGGAAACTATAAAATTATTTTCAACTTTAATCAGAAAATTGTTGAAAAAACAATCACAATCAAAAAAGATGATGAAATTGGCATATTCATTAATATGATTAATGGTGAATTTAAAATTACTAATTTGGGAGAAGAAAGAAGGTACAAGGAAAAAGTTGAAAATGAAAAAGTTGAAAAAGACAGAATAGAGCGTGAAAGAATTCTAAGGGAAAATGAGGAAATTGCACGAAAATATAAAGAAAGGGTTCAATGGGAAAAAGCTGAACGAGAAAGAAAAGAAGAAATAAATGACTGGCTGACATATTTAATTGGGATACCTGTTGTTCTTACATTGATTTTTTTAATAACTCCACTTTTGTGAATATTTATGATCCTAAATTTAATGCATGACAAAAAATATTAAACATTATGATTGGCGTAGCGTTTTGCCACGTCGGAAGCATAAGCAAGGATTTGCCGTGTAGAAAGCCGGAGCTTTCATATTAAACATGACTTCGGCAGAGCCTTTGCAAAACCGTAAAACCGAATAAGAATGTATACAAAAAAATAAACCGATGTCAAATTCATTTCTTTTTACAATGATTATGTTTTGGGGAGTCCCGCATGCTGCGTGTGGTTCCCCTGACAAAAATTCCTGCCTGTTGCAGGATAGTGGTAAGGACAACACAGCAACGGTTAAGTTTGAAAAAATCCCTGTTCATGGTTTGCCCAAATATACCGATGTTCAATGGGTGGTTGCAAAAACAGGGCTAACTGTTTATTGTGAGAATTTTGGGATTGACCAGCTGGAAAAGGATTTGATGTTTGCCAAAACCGGTGCATATCCCTTTAATGAATTTAAATTATTAAAATTCAAAAATGGATCGAATAAAAAATTCATAGATGTATTTCCGGAAAAAAAGCTCCAACTATTTTGGGAAACAAGCAGGCAGGTGCTTAGGGATTATAACAAAAACGGGAAAAACCGGTAAGCACATCAACAGTGTTTATCCATTTTTGTTGAGTAATGGACTTTATATAAGTGAACAATTTGATAGAATTAATGCCGAAACAGATTATAACATTAAAAAAACAGAATCACCGTGACCAACTCACTCGCTTTCAAGACGAAAACTTAATCCTTTCCGATTTCTATAAAGAAGTTTGGGTGGTTTGTCCGGGATGTGAAAAAAAGGCCATTGCTAAAGTAAATTTTGAGACTAAAACAGCTCGTCTGTTTTGTTTGCGTTGTGCTTACAACAAAGAAAGTGCTACTGCATTTGATAAAAATGCAAGCATAGAAACCGCTGCCCATGCATATTTTCAAGCAGAACTTTGGCTACAAGCCCCTTTTAAAAATGAAGTTTTCTGGGCGTACAACGACAAACACCTAGAGTATTTAGAAAAATATATCAGTGCTACCCTGCGTGAACATAAAGACAGAACTCATTTTACACTGATAGAGAAACTGCCTAAATTTTATCATGAAGCAAAAAATAGGGAGGGTTTGTTGAAAGTTATAGCAAAATTGAAATCCAAAATCAGCAACCCGTCCAACCGGATTTAACCCTCATTTAGATGCGCAAATGTTAGACATCGCGTTGTTGGGATTTGCAATCCCAACTGTTTTTATTCTTTGGATTTGTAATCCATTTCTTAAATTAAATTTTCCAACATATATTAACTACCCACAAAGTTATTAATTTGTTTTTCAATAATTATTATATTTTCTCAATTATTTTCAATTAAAAATAATGCTCCAATCTTCACAGACAGGAGCACTCACACTACAAAAATATTTCTTTCCACTCTGCCCATTCGGTCGTTTCTGCGTCATTTGCTACTTTTGGCGCGGCAAAAGTAGTCCGAAAGCGGCTTTTCGTCCCTCCAATGTTTTAAGTGATAGTCTCTCTCGGAGATAGACTATCACTTCAATATCAAACGAAAAAAAACCAATCATTGAATTGGAAATCAGTTTGAACGATTTTTTGAATAAATATATTTTAAAATGAGTACCTTTGCAGTCAAAATAATAATTACCAATGAGATTTGACGAACTGCCGTTATGCGATTCTGTACAGGACGGATTGCAAGCGATGAATTTTACTGAAGCAACTCCTGTACAAGAACAAACCATACCCGTAATACTTGCAAAACGCGACGTAATTGCGTGTGCTCAAACCGGAACCGGAAAAACTGCCGCTTTTATTTTACCGCTTTTGCACAACCTGCAATCGGAAGCACATGCCGAAAATAAAGTCAATGCCATTATTATGGCTCCTACGCGTGAACTGGCGCAGCAAATCGACCAACAAATGGAAGGTTTTTCGTATTTCACTTCTTTTTCGTCGGTGGCTGTTTACGGCGGCAACGATGCGGCAGCCTGGGACGTACAACGACGAGGATTGCAACAAGGAGCCGATGTGGTGATTGCCACTCCGGGTCGGTTACTTTCGCATATCAACCTTTATGACATTGATTTTTCGCATGTAAAATATTTTATTCTCGATGAAGCCGACCGCATGCTCGACATGGGTTTTTTCGATGATATAATGATTGTGGTGAACCGACTGCCCAAAGACCGGCAGACCATCATGTTTTCGGCCACTATGCCGCCAAAAATACGGCAGCTTGCCAAAACCATTTTGAATAATCCCGTTGAGGTAAAAATTGCTGTTTCGAAACCGCCGGAAAGTATTATGCAAACGGCTTATATTTGTCGCGAATTTCAGAAACCGAATATTGTGAAATATCTGTTTTCGGACAAAGAACCCAATAAAGTGCTTGTGTTTTCGGGATCGAAAATTAAAGTGAAAGAAATTACCAAAACTTTTCGTGGGATGGGACTTTCGGTAGGCGAGATGCATTCGGACCTCGAGCAGTCGCAGCGCGAACATATTATGCACGAGTTTAAAAACAACCGCGTCAATATTTTAGTGGCTACCGACATTGTTTCGCGCGGTATCGACATTGATGATATTTCATTGGTTATCAATTACGATGTTCCGCACGATGCCGAGGATTATGTACATCGCATCGGTCGAACAGCACGCGCCAAAGCCGAAGGTATGTCTATTACTTTTGTGTCGGAGGAAGAGCAATACAAATTTAAGCAGATTGAAAGTTTTCTGGAAAAAGACATTTACAAAATCCCAATGCCTGCTGAACTGGGCGAAGCACCAGCGTATGAACCGGAGAAACATAAGTACGGACATAAAAAATTTACTGCAGGCAAAGGTAAATTTCATAGGAGAAAAGAAAGGAAATAATTTCCCGCGATACCAATACAGACAATCAGATAATCAGGCAAGCTTAAAGCAAGTCTGATTTTTTTTGAAAATTTCTGTACCTTTGCAACCTGAGGTTTTACAGAAAACAAATGTCAATAAAATTCCCATACCCTTTACTTGACCGCTTGCTTATGATTGAGCAAATCAATTTGCTTTCCGGTTTGCGGATTCCATTTATATTTATCATTGACTATAAAGCTGAAAACGGCTATATTATTAAACAAAATGAGTTAAATGATAACTTTATCCGTTTTACTGCTAACGAGAACTGTAAGCCAACATGCAATAAATCATTTCAATGGGAAGCGAAACCAATCAGCCGCGAATTGTATAAAATAAAATTTGACTTGGTTATCAGGGAAATTCAACTCGGGAATTCTTTTCTTGTCAACCTTACCCAACCTGCCGAAGTGAAAACCAACCTTGCTTTATCCGAAATTTACAATCGTGGCACTGCGAAGTACAAATTATGGCTTAAAGACAAATTTACTGTACTTTCGCCCGAAACTTTTGTTCAAATTCGCAACGGAATCATTTCCTCTTACCCCATGAAAGGTACGATTGACGCTTCGATAGCCAATGCCGAAGAAATAATATTGAATGACAAAAAGGAGCAGGCAGAACATGCCACCATGGTTGACCTGATTCGCAACGATTTAAGCATGGTAGCCACCCATGTGGAAGTTAAACGCTATCGGTATGTTGAAAAGTTAGTTACAAATAAAGGAGCGTTACTGCAAGTCAGTTCCGAAATTTCGGGACAATTGCCAGCAAACTTTCATGCCCAATTAGGTGATATTTTGTTTTCGCAGTTACCTGCAGGTTCCATTAGCGGAGCTCCAAAACCAAAAACCCTTGAAATTATTGAAAAGGCTGAAGATTATGATCGGGGATTTTATACCGGAATTTGCGGTTGGTTCGATGGCGAAAATCTCGATTCGGCGGTGATGATACGTTTTATTGAACAGCAAAATAAAAAACTGATTTTCAAAAGTGGAGGTGGAATTACCTTCATGAGCGATTTGAAAAGTGAATACGAAGAATTAATTCAGAAAATTTATGTCCAGATTTCTTGAGTCGATACAACTGAAAGCGGGTGAATTTAAACGGTTGCCGTTTCATCAGGCAAGGGTAGATTATGTTATGAAAACTTATTTCCCGAACCAGTCGGGCATAAATTTGACTGAAATACTTTCAAAATCATCGTTTCCGAATGTAGGGCTATATAAATGCCGGATAGTTTTTGATGCTGAAATACAGTTGTTAGAATTCTCAGCATATAAAATGAGAAATATAAAATCACTCAAACTTGTCGAAACTGATTTGGAATCGATGCCGTTTAAATCCGAAGATCGCGAAAAACTGAATGAGGCTTTTTCAAAACGTGAAAATTGTGATGATGTTATTCTAATAAAAAATGGTTTGTTGACCGATACTTCATACGCCAATATTGGTCTGTACGATGGCGAAAACTGGATTACCCCCCGAACACCTTTAGTTTATGGTGTAAACAGAGCCGAATTGATTGAGAAAAAAAAGATTATTGAAAAGGATATTCGTGTGAGCGATTTGAAGGATTATTCAAAAATCAGACTATTCAACGCTATGATTGAGTTTGGAGCATTGGAGCTTGGAGTTGAAGATATAACTTGTTGAACAAGTCGCCCCAAAAATTTGTGGGATAATGTGGAGATGACAAGAATAATAAGATTCCTCCTTACAGTCAGGTTCACACCGTGTTTTCATAGAAGAAAACCGTTGCCGAAGGTTCTTCTATCGTGCAAGTCTTTAAAGCGACGGGTGCGAAAGGCTTTCGAACCGTTGCCATAATAAAAGTAATGTTACAATAGCAGGTTGGGCAACGGAATAGTATTAAAAAGGAATAAATATCATCCCGATACGAAGTGAGGGAACTTAAAAAATATTATTAAATCATGTCATTGGTAATAATAGTGCTAAATATGTGGTTGCAACCCCCTGTTAATTTGCCGTTTAATCTTGATTTGCCGTCTGAAACATTTCAAAATATTTTCCGCCCAATGCCATAAGTTCGGTATGTGAACCCGACTCCACCACTTCGCCTTTTTCAAAAAAGTAAATAATATCCGCCCATTGAACCGTTGTAAGCCGGTGACTTATAATTACCGATGTTTTGCGGTGCGATAACTTTTTCAGACTGTCAATGATTTGTTTTTCCGACACGGCATCGAGCGCGCTCGACGGTTCGTCCATAAGTATCAGGGGCGAATCGCGGTAAAAGGCGCGTGCAATAGCCACTTTTTGCCATTGCCCAATGCTGAGTTCTTCGCCTCCTTCGAAAAAAACACCAAGTAAAGTATTGTAACCGTTGGGCAGTTTTTCTATAATATCATCAATTCCGGCTGCTAATGCTGCGTTTTTTGCTCTGCTTAAATCAATATTGATATCAATATTTCCAAGTCCGATATTCCCCAGTGCCGTGATGTTGTACAATGCAAAATCCTGAAAAACGGCAGTAATATTTTCGCAAATTGTTTTCCTTCCAATGGATATGGCATCCGTTCCATCGAAAGAAATTGAGCCTGCATCGGGCTGATAAAATCCGCAAAGTAACTTTATCATCGTGGTTTTTCCCGAACCGTTGGCTCCGGCAAAAGCCACTGTTTTTCCGTGCGGAATGGTGATATTTACGTGGCTTAATGCATCTCTTTTGCTTGTTTCGTACCGAAAACTCACATTTTCAAAACGTATTTCAGTGTTCAGTGTAAATGGTAGCTTTACAATTGGCTCTAACTTTGAAGGCAAGTCTAAAAATCCGGTGAAATCGTTCATGAATGTATTGTCTTCGAGTATTTGAGTTGCCGACATGAATAATTCGTTTAACACAGCATAACCCCGCTGAAAAGCAAAGAAAAACAAAACAACGGTTCCGATCGAAATTTCGCCCGTGTATTTCAGGTACGAAACATAAGCTAACGAAACAAATATCAGCAATACAGCAAATGTCTGCGTAACAATGCCCGACCACAATTCTGATTTTTTTAAATAGATTTTTTCGGTAAAAAGTGTATCCTGAACTTTTGAAAACCGTTGCAGAAAAAACGTTGAAAATCCGAATAACCGCATTTCTTTTGCAAAAGGAAATCCGGTCAAAATTCTTGAATAATAGTACATTTCGCGTTCGCGCGTGCTCTGTAGTTTTTTAAGTCGGTATCGCCTGCGGGAATATTTCAACCGGAACAACACACCCGGAACGATGGCTATAAGCAGTAATACAACAAGATACCATTTGATGGTAAAGAAAATGCTCACCATAAAAAGTCCGGCAGCCACCGAACGCAAACCGCTCAGTAACTCATTGATCATTTTTATGGGGCGGTACGAAGCCTCCTGCACAGCGCGGTGAATTTTATCCTGCTCTACCGGATTTTCGTAATACGATAAATCGAGCGATGCGTGTTTGGCATGAAGTTTATCGTAAATTGTACGGGTTACCGTTTGCGATAATTTCTCCGAAAAATAACCCCTGATTTCGGATAGTATGCCGGTGAACAAAAAGACCAAAGCAGTAATGATCAGTAATGCAATGAAATAAAGTTGCTTACTTTCGTTTTGTGCCGAGAAACCGGTGAGGTGGTCGATAAAAAGTTTGATGCAAACAATCACCACAAATGGCAGAACACCCTGAAAAACAGCAATTATAGCATTCGTGAAAATTATTTTGCGGGCATTTTCGGAGACAATCGATAAATTATTTTTCATTAATTTCAATTCACCTTTGGCTTTATTGAAATAATTTTCGATACGGAGTTGATAGTTGTAGAAAGGAGTAACGATTTTTGAAAAATGAGTTGAAATGAAATTTCGGAACTTTATGTCAGCATGTTTAGTGTTGATTGTCTTGTTGTTGCGTTGAAATGACACAAGTTTCCCTATGAGCTTTTCTGCGGTAAAAGGCTTGTCGGTGGTAGGATTTTTATCACCTTTTGCAATGAAAATCCTGATTCCGTTTTGGTTTTTAATTTTTATAAGCCGGTGAGCCACTAAGTTTTCATAAGATTTGAAAACCACGATATCACCCTTTTTCAAATCATTGGCCGAACACTTCTCAACCAAACCCACATCGCCTTCCTTCAACGTGGGATACATGCTGAAACCTTTCATGCGGAAACGTATCGAATTATTATCTTCCAATAAAGTTTCGGCAAAATCCAAAAGGTAGTTGTTCAGTTTCTCGTCTTTCATCAAATTCCATGTTTTAAAATACAATCGATAACGCCGGCATCGGGTACAAAACCTAAATCGAATACGGGAATTTCGTGGCACATAGTTCCGAAAAAATTCAAGTGGTTTTGTATCAGTTGTTTCTCAAAATTATTCTGGATGCAAAAAGCCATAACACGAGAAACGGCTAAAGCTCCCGCAAGTTTTTTTATTTTATTTGCCGGAGCATGACTGATGAGATAAATAGCGTGTAAAGGCGCTTTTTTGGGTACGTCCTGATAAAACATCGGCGTATTGTACACAAAATAACCATCTTCGTTCCTTCGGATAATAACCCTGTCATCGTTGATGACAAGATTACCGGCATCAGCCCATATTTTCGACATGGTGCTTTTCCCGTTTCCCGAAAATCCGGTAAAAATCCTCCCTTTTTCACCATCGTAAACATTAGATGCATGCATCATTACTGCACCGCATTTCTGTGTGAGATAATGCATCATAATCGGTCCCATGGGGTATTTCAGCGGCATGGGTTTAATGTCGGGTTCTAGTCGGTTATATATTTTCCATTCCGAAAAATCTGCATTTAAATACGCAATTTGCTGCACCTGATTGACGTTCTGCTGATCGTACATAATAAATCTCAGCTCATTATTGCTCTTGTAAATGCTGTAAAATTTCTGTTCAGCATTTTCGGCTTCGAAAACCAATTGATAATTATAGAAAGGATTTTCAGGAATACCAATAAAACTGTAAATATCAACATCAGCTTTTCCGATTTCAGGGTTTGAGATAAATGGAAAATATCCTGATTCAAGTTCAACAGGGAATTCGGAATGTAGATTCACCAAAAAATCTGCAATATTTAATTGAATGATATCTTGCATTTTTTCGGTTGTTTTTTAAATTTTTAGTTTCGTAACTAACTGAATGAGGAATAACTCTATGTCGTTTTTCGCTGTTTCAGGGTCAATTGAAAATTCGTCGGTAACCGCTTTTTCCAACTCTTCGACAGTGGTTGTTTCGTTAATATTTTCCCATATAAATTTGCCTGTTTCGTTCATAGTGAACATTTCGTTCATTTTGGCCACATTGCCGGTTAAAGGGACTAAAATCAATTCTTCACCAATTTCTCTGACTACAAATTTGGGTTTGTTGCTGTAAATAGTTTTTAAATCCATAAGGTTTTATTTTGTTTGGGGACAAAGATAATTATTTAGCTGAAATGTCACAAATGAATGTAACTTGTTCTTGATATACCTTGCTCCTTTTTTCTTGTTTCGGGAGTACAAGGGGGCATGCCCCCTTGTTGCTGTGTACACTTGTTACCTTGTTTTCTCTTGATTTTTGATTACGAATTCAAATATCTCGAAGGTGAGCAGCCAAACTGCGCCTTGAAACATTTGCTGAAATAAAACGGATCGTTGATGCCGACCATATACGATACTTCGGACACATTATACTTATAAGATTTAAGCAGTTCGGCAGCTTTCTTCATGCGGCGCATACGTATAAATTCGTTTGGGGTATAACCGGTCAGGTATTTTACTTTCTTGAAAAACAGGGTGCGACCGCTTTTCATCATGAGCGCAAACTCATCAACCGAAAACTCAGGGTTTGTAAGATGTTGTTCAAGAATAATTTCAACTTCTTTCAGGAACATGATGTCTTTTTTGGGTAAATCTAAGTTGTGATCTTCTGCCTTTCCATCCTCAATAGTTTCATTTCCTGCATAATGTTTGTGTAGCAGTTCACGTTTTTCTATTAGCTTATTAATCTGAATCATTAAATGTTTCATGCTGAATGGCTTGCTGATATACGCATCTGCTCCGGCTTCTATAATTTCGATAGGAAGTTCATCCGGCACATAAGCCGTGAGTAAAACCACAGGAATATGGCAGGTTGCAAAGTCATCTTTCAACTTTTTGGTGAGTTCGAAACCGTTAAGTCCCGGCATCATTACATCGCAAATTATTAAATCGGGATCATCTTCCATACTTCGTTTAATGCCTTCATTGCCATCAGGTGCAGTGATTACTTCGAAATATGGTTTTAACTGATTTTTCAGAAAATCACGAATATCATCATTGTCATCAATTACTAATATTTTATAATTTTTACCGGCAAGCGGCACGTTAGGTACCAAATCGAGCAGGATTCGGCTTTCGACCGGTTGAATAAATTCAGAAATATTATACACGCGGTTTTTGTCATCACCGCTAACGACTACCTGTTCGTTCACAAAATCTTCCTTGCTATACACATTGCTGTTGAGCGAAAATTCCACTGTGAAAACCGAACCACCTCCTTCTTTTTCGTGAAAATTACATTATATAGATGCTGAATTAAACAACAATATTGAAAATAATCTGGTGCTTTGGGATCATCATATTCCTTATAACTCTGCCAATACACCTCACGAACACGGAAAAACAACGCAGAACACTGCCGATAACTGGATTTCGCTCTCGGGACATGGCATTAATTATTTAGGTAGACAGGAAACAGTAGATGGTTTTTCAAAATATTGGATGATTGGGAACACCCTAATCGAAGGAAATAAATGGTTGGGATCGGTTTTTGGAAGTTATACCCAATGGAATAATCCATCGAACTGGACCAAAGGAAATGTACCGCTTTGTACCGACAATGTTATAATTCCCCAAACTACTTATTCTCCTACACTGCCTACCGGCACATCCGAAGACCCTGTTGCAAATGCAAAATCTATCGAAATTGAAACAGGAGCAGTACTGAATGGGGAAAGTGGAAATATTACGATTTGTGGTGGTATTGCTACAGAAGGCGGTAAAAGTTCGTGGACAAATTATGGTACTTTCAATCAGGGTACCAGCACTGTTACTTTCAATTATCCACGTTCTGATCAGGCTGAAACCTCCACCATTTCAGGGAATAGCAATTTTTACAATATGATAATTGCAGATTCAACGTATATGGTTTTACAGTTGGGTGCAACAGTGAGCGTTAGTGGAACATTGACGCAAAATGGTTTTTTGGATGCAAGAACTTTTGCAAATACTTTTATTTATAATGGTAGCGGAAACCAAACTGTAGTTTTACCCAATAATCAGGTATCAGGTTATCACGGTTTAACGCTAAGTGGCGATGGAACCAAAACATTGCCATCCGATTCATTGTCAATATCGGGCAATTTAATAGTTAACGCTACAATATCCGCTACAGGAAATACAATTATATTTGACGGAATTGCACCTCAGTCGATAAGCGGCACAGCATCAGCTACTTTCAACAATGTAACTGTAAATAATCTTTTGGGTGTTACTTTTAACAATCCTCAAACTATAAATGGCTCATTAACGCTAACCAACGGATTGATTACTACCGGAACCAACTCCTTGACCTTAGGTTGTGATGCTACTATAGCCGGTCAAAGTTCAACCAGATTCATTGATGGAAAATTATCCAGAATTTATTGCGGACCCGGCTCAAAAGATTTTCCTATTGGTAAAGGAGGAAATTATCGACCGCTTACTGTAAATTATACAACCCTGACTGGAACCAGTACGGTTACGGCAGAGCAGTTTGAATCTTCAATTGCAGGTACAAACCCGACCAATATTACTGTACAGTCGGGTCGATACTGGACAATTTCGCAAACGGGAGGTTCAGGTTTTGCCTATAATTTAACGCTCGATGGGTCGCCATTCAACCCCAACGATGGAACACCCGTTATACTGAAAGGCGATGGTACTACCAATACAGCCTTTACGGCAACATTTAATACTCCGAATTTCACATCGACAGGATTATCAAGTTTTAGCAATTTTGCTGTTGCCTCGGAATGTACGGCACCAACTATCGACACACAGCCATCGAATGCAAGCACTTGTACAGCAACCGGGACACCAACATTCTCTGTAACCGCCACTGGAGATGGATTAACTTATCAATGGCAGGAATATATATCAAGTTGGAACAATATCACCAATGTCGGTGTATATTCAAATGCAACAACAGCAACTTTAACAATAACAAACCCACCAGTCAGTATGAATGGCAATAAATACAGGGTAATTGTTAATAGAGATTGCGGCAGCAGTGTGACATCAAATGGACTTGCAACACTCACTGTAAATACAATTCCAACCATAACATTAGGTACAAATCCATCGGTGTGTAGTAGTAGCATAACAGCCAATTTGCCTTATACAGCAACAACCGGCAGTCCAAATCAGTATCGAGTTGACTACAATGCAACTGCTGAAACTGCAGGATTCACAGATGTTTCGGTCACTAATTTGTCTTCAAGTCCTATTGTTTTAACAGTACCTACAACTCCGGGTACTTACATCGGAAATTTATATGTGAAAAATAACATAGCAGGTTGCGAAAGTTCAGGAGTTCCATTCACGGTAACAATCATTAACCTTCCGCAAGGTGCCTTGTCCGGTAATAGAATCTGTTCAAGTGAAACTGGCAAGCTTACCTTTACAGCAAGCGTCGGTACGGGATCATTTACTGTGGTTTATCATGATGGAACAGCCAGTAGAACCCGTACGGGTGTAGTTTCGGGTACACCGTTTAATGTATTTGCAAATCCGACGGTTACTACAAACTATTCCTTAGTGTCGGTACAAGGTGCTTATTGTACTCGAACCTCAGGTTTTGCCGGAGGGATTGCAACCATAACTGTTGCCGCACCAACAACCGTAACTTGGATAGGAGTAGAAAATAACGAATGGAATAATCCGGGAAACTGGAGCAACTCATTAGTTCCTCTAAGTTGCGATGAGATATCAATACCTTTAGTTACAACTCATTTCCCTGTTCTCTGGTCCGATTTAAGTGTTTCTAATCTGACTGTTGCACCGGGTGCTCAATTTACAATCGGCGATGCCAATAATATTGCTGCTACTACTTTTACATTACAAAGCGGAGCAGACGGAACTGCCACTTTCATAGATAATAATGGAACATTAACTGCAACTACTGTGCAGATGCAGCAATATGCAACTTCTACAAGACCTTCCGGTCGAAATTGGTATATTTCAAGTCCGGTTTCGGCAGCTACAAGCAGTGTGATAAAAAATATTTCAGGAACTCAACTTTGGAGTTATGATGAACAAACCTATACATTTCCTGAAATATCAAATACAACAACTCCGTTGAATGTTAAAAACGGGTATGTAGCTTATTTACCCAATGGAACTACTTTCAATTTTACAGGAGGTTCGTTCAATACAGGGAATGACACTGCAACCGTATATCGCCACGAAAACACCTTGGCAAGGCGCGGATTCGATTTGGTAGGAAATCCTTATCCATCGTATCTGAATTGGACAAATGCTGTCAAAAACAACTTAGAGCCTACTATATGGTACAGAACCGTTAACACTCAAGGTGTTTATGTTTTTGATACCTTTAATGGTGTAGGAACCAATAACAATGGAATTGGTGCAGTAACGGGCTTAATTCCTCCAATGCAGTCCGTTTGGGTAAGAGTGATTGCCAACCAAACATCAGGCACCGTAAATTTCTCAAATACCCTGCGTTCGCATCGCGAAACCCCATCCAATAATTTCAGAGCGCCCGGCGTAGCCAATAACAAACAAAAGGTGTTGCGACTAAGGGTATCCAATGGAGTGAACAGTGATGAAACGATACTGTTATTCAACGAAAATGCTTCTAATGGATACGATGCATTCGATTCACCAAAAATGACAAACAATAATGCTGCAATTCCCGAAATTTTCACCTTAATAGGGACGGAAGAATTGGTAATTAATGGAATGAAGAGTGTTGAAAATATTTATGAAATTCCTGTGGGATTCCGTACAGGAATGTCCAACACATTTTCAATTGAGGCGAATGAAATAAGCAACTTCGATGCGGATACAAAAATATTGATAAGGGATAACTTGATGAAATCAGAACATGAATTCACTGCTGGACATTCTTATCGTTTTGTTTCCGATAAGGTTACCACAACGGACCGATTCAGTTTATTATTTAAATCGGGAAACGCACCAAGTGGATTAAAAAATACTGGAAGCAATAATGCATTCGTATTTTACAACCACGAGAAGGGTCAAGTTACCATACAAAGTTATGGCGACTTGAATGGTAAAAATACTGTGGCTATTTACAACGCATTGGGGCAGCAGTTGCATATTGAAAATCTGACGAGTTTGAATGCAGTAATAAAAAACAAATTTAGTACAGGAGTTTATATGGTTACAGTCAACAATAATGGAATCCAAACAACAAGTAAAGTGGTTATAAAATAATAACAACAAGTATTTTCTGAACATATCATTCGTTTTTTTTTAAAAGAAAATGTCTCTGATTTATCAGAGGCTTTTTCTTTTAAAAATGAGGTTACTTCGCTCATAAGCTACACCGAAACATGAGATTTTCAGTTGTTGCTGGCAGCATAAAAAATATTTTTTTATACTTAAATTACAATCGACAATGCTTGGTGAAAAACAGATACCCAAAAAATGAATTTTTGCCGTATGATGAAAAGAAAAAATAGCTATATAGAACGCAAGAATCAAGAGCCATCCCGATAGCTATCAGTGATTTTATATGTGGTATTCTATTTAGTATTTATTATATAATCATTTCATTTATAGTTGGTTAATCTATTTTCATTAGAATTAAATATGGCGGCTTTGTTTTCTCTCTTTAATAAGGTAAACTGCTTATCCCCTTTAGTCAAGGTTAAAAAACAGATCAGGTGTAATGTAGGTAGTGACTTGAGGTTGATAAAAAAATAAAAGATTAAACCACAATAGAAAATATAAAGAAGAATAAAAAGGGCACAATAGACAAATAAGTAAATGAAATAATTAAATGCCTCCTATACGAATGAATATTTTTGAACGCCCCCGCTCGCGCCGATTTGTAATCGGTGTGTTGCTCGGTAGAGCAATAAAAAGTAATTGATTGCTTTTTCAAAGCAAGGCACAAGTTACAAACTTGCGCCAGCGGGGTCTTCGCGTCTTCGCGTTCAAAATTCGACAGTATATTTTTCAGAATACTTACTTTACGGTATTTTAAAAAATAAAACTTGGAATAAAGTTAATGTTACCATTTCTACTATGATCTATTGTTCCCCCGATGGCTATCGGGGTGGTTTATTTTTTGTCAACTTGACCGAAAGGGATAAGCAGTTAAGGTAATAAGGTTTGTTTTTCTGTTTTAACATTTCTACTAAGGTTGAATATAAAAAAATAAGGTATAGAAAAACAGAAAAACGTTATTTTCAACATTATAACCTTAGTAGAAATAAAACAAATGTTATTTTAACCTTATTACCTTATTTATCGTAAAGATGAATCAATAAAAAGTAAAGTACTGGATACCGCCATTTTCTATAATAGTAAATACATAGTTATCAAACACATATTCAAACACTTAAATAAATATTATATATAATGAATGACCCCGAAAAAATCGCTGATAGCTATCGGGAGCAGTAGATTAACGCGTTACAAATTATTGTGTCAGATTAATTAATTCGTTGTATATATTTCAGCACTTTTGTTGCTTTTTGTGTGAATTTGTAATACAATTTCAATAGTACTAATAGTATGAAATGTTACAATCCTTGATGCTATTTGTACAATTAATTTTTCATAAAATTTTCGTACAGCCGTGATTATTTTCCAATGTTTCAAAAAAATATTTGTCGATAACTTATTCCCAAAAAACTTCAAGGTTTCTCAAAAATATGTTTATCTTTATCAACCCGTTTTCGGACGAAAGCGGGTTGTTTAATTTAATAAAATACAGCCGATTACTTATGAGTTCCTTTGTACACCTTCACGTCCACTCTCACTATTCGATACTCGATGGCATGTCTTCCATTCCGGGTTTGGTTGATAAAGCCTCGAAACTAAAAATGAATTCCATCGCACTTACCGACCACGGTAATATGTTCGGCGCAAAAGAGTTTTTCAATTATGTAAAAAAGAAAAACCTTAAACTCACCGATCAGATCATGTATCTTGAAAAAAAATTGCAAGCCGAAGGACTTACAGCCGAACAGAAATCAGATTTCGAAAAACAGATAGCCGAAGCAAAAGCACATTTCTTTAAACCTATTCTCGGGTGCGAGGCTTATGTTGCACGTCGCGGTCGTACGAAAAAAGAAACACAAGAAGACCGCAGCGGTTATCATTTGGTGTTATTGGCTAAGAATATTACCGGTTATCGCAATCTGTGCAAATTGGTGTCGCTGGGCTGGACTGAAGGATTTTACTACCGTCCGCGCATCGACCACGAAATTTTAGAAAAATACAACGAAGGACTGATCGCCTCATCGGCTTGTTTGGGCGGCGAAATTCACAAAAAAGTGGAAAGCGGGAATCTGGCTGATGCCGAAGAAGCAATACGTTGGTATAAGCGTGTTTTTGGCGATGATTTTTACATTGAACTGCAACGCCACAAAACCGACAAACCAAATGCCGATTATGAAACTTACGAGAAACAACAACGACAAAATGAAGAACTTATAAAACTTGCACGAAAAACAAATACCAAACTCTTAGCCACAAACGATGTTCATTTTGTTGAAGAAGAACATGGCGATGGTCACGAACGGTTGATATGTCTAAGTACGGGTAAGGATTTAGACGATCCGAACCGGATGCGCTATACAAAACAAGAATACCTGAAATCGCCGGAAGAAATGCTGCAAATTTTTGCCGATGTTCCTGATGCACTTGAAAATTCATTGGAAATTGCCGAAAAGGTAGAAATGTACAATATCGATTCAGCCCCCATGATGCCTATTTTTCCGATACCCGAAGAATTTGGAACGGAGGAGCAGTATCGTGAAAAGTTAGGCGAAAATGTATTACGCGAAGAATTTGGCGAAAGTTTCGACCGATTAGGCGGATATCAAAAAGTAATTCGCGTAAAACTTGAAGCTGACTATCTTACCAAATTAGCCTGGGAGGGAGCCAAACACCGATATGGAGATGTGCTCAATGATGAGTTAACCGAACGGATTGACTTTGAACTAAGTGTAATGAAAACAATGGGATTTCCCGGTTATTTTCTTATTGTTCACGATTTTATCAATGCAGCTCGGAGTATGCGTGTTTCGGTTGGTCCGGGACGTGGCTCTGCTGCCGGTTCGGTGGTGGCTTATTGCTTGCGCATTACCGATATTGACCCGCTGAAATATGGTTTGCTTTTCGAGCGTTTTCTGAATCCCGACCGGATTTCGATGCCCGATATTGATATCGACTTCGATGATGACGGACGCGGACAGGTGTTGCGGTGGGTAACGGAAAAATACGGCAAAGAGCGTGTTGCTCACATTATTACCTATGGAACAATGGCCACAAAATCGTCCATTAAAGATGTAGCGCGCGTACAACGCTTGCCACTCTCCGAAGCCGACCGCCTCACCAAACTTGTTCCCGATAAATTACCCGAAGGATCTGACGGCAAACCAACAAAAGTCAATATTGTCAATTGTCTTAAATTTGTTCCCGAATTGCGACAAGCTCGCAATTCAACCGACCAGAATTTATCGAGTACACTTCGGTATGCCGAAATGCTCGAAGGAACAGTGCGTCAGGTGGGAGTTCATGCTTGTGGAATTATTATCGGTACCGATGACCTGACTAACCTTGTGCCGCTCAGCACGGCAATTGACAAAGAAACGGGTGAAGAGATTTTAGTAACACAGTATGAAGGTTCAGTCATCGAAGAAATTGGACTGATAAAAATGGACTTTTTGGGACTTAAAACCTTGTCCATTATCAAAGAGGCTTTATCGAACATAAAAAAATCGAAAGGTATTGAGTTAGATATCGAAACCATACCGATTGATGATAAAAAAACTTATGAGCTTTACAGCAATGGTATGACAGTGGGTACATTTCAGTTTGAATCAGCCCCGATGCAAAAGCACTTACAGGCGTTGCAGCCCACAAAGTTCGAGGACTTGATTGCTATGAATGCTTTGTATCGACCGGGTCCAATGCAATATATACCTCAGTTCATCAATCGTAAACATGGCAGGGAAATAATTGAATATCCTTTCCCCGAAATGGAAAAAACCTTGGAAGAAACGTATGGAATTACCGTTTACCAGGAACAGGTGATGATTTTGAGCCGGATACTTGCAAGTTTCACACGTGGACAATCGGACGAATTGCGTAAAGCAATGGGAAAAAAGGACAAGGAAAAAATGACATCGCTGCGAGTAAAATTCATGGATGGATGTA
Source organism: Paludibacter sp. (assembly GCA_030653695.1). GTDB lineage: Bacteria > Bacteroidota > Bacteroidia > Bacteroidales > Paludibacteraceae > Paludibacter. The sequence continues at coordinate 21,301 of JAURYY010000209.1, forward strand.
AAAAAAATGGATTCGGACCCATTGCTAAATTAGAACAAATTTGGAGCGACTGGGAAAAATTTGCCGAATATGCTTTTAATAAATCGCACGCTGCCTCTTATTCGTGGATTGCTTATCAGACTGCTTACCTGAAAGCCCATTATCCTGCCGAAGCAATGGCTGCCAACTTAACACTCAACAAGGATGACATTACCGAAGTAGGAAAATTCATGGACGAGTGCAAAAACCTCGGCATGAGTGTTATGGGTCCAGATGTGAACGAAAGCGATTTGACATTTACTGTGAATAAAGATGGAAATATCCGATTCGGGCTTGGTGGGGTGAAAGGTGTGGGCGAAGGTGCTGTGATTGCCATTGTGGATGAGCGTAAAAAAAACGGAAAATACAAAAGTGTTTTCGATTTTATTGAACGGGTTAACTTAACAGCCTGCAACAAACGAACTTTCGAAAGTTTAACGCTGTGCGGTGCATTCGATGGATTTACCGACATTCGACGTGAACAGTTTTTTGTCGAAAACAGCAAAGGGGAACTTGTTCTCGATTCCATTTTGCGGTATGGCAGCAAATATCAGTTAGATGCATCCCTGTCATTCAATTCGCTTTTCGGCGATTCCGACCCTATTGAAATTACCAAACCCGAAATTCCCTACGCTCCCGAATGGTCGCCTCTTGAAAAACTGAATAAAGAGCGCGATTTAATAGGCATGTATCTTTCGGCGCATCCACTCGACGAATTTGAATTTGAAATTAACCATATCTGCAATACAACAACTGTAGATTTAAAAAATTTACCTGCACTTCAAGGAAAATCACTGCGTATCGGCGGTATGGTAACTACTTTCAGAAACGGAACCTCCAAAGCGGGAAATCCTTACGGAGTTTTTACACTTGAGGATTACGCCGGAGCGTACGAATTTGTATTGTTCGGAAATAATTACATCGATTTTGGCAAATATATGATCAAGGATTTATATCTAATGATTACAGCCGTGGTACAGGAAAAAGGTGCCGACTATAAATACAGAAAACCCGCAGAACCCAATGATTCAAAAGAACCGAAAGAAATTGAGCTGAAAATTCTAAAAATTGATGTTTTCAGCGAAATTAAAGAAAAATTAGTTGACAAACTTATCCTGACCTTACCTTTACAGGGTATTGATGATGAACTGGCTGAAACTATTTCGGATTTATTTTTGAAAAATAAAGGGACAATCAATGTTTTTATCAATGTAGTTGATACATTTTCGTTCAATAAAATTCAACTTTTCTCGCGACAACACCGGATTAAATTAGACAAGGAAGTTTACAGAACATTAAAGGCGAAAAAAGAAGCAGGAAAGTTAGATTTCAATGTAAATTTAAAATTAGCAAATTATTAGAAAAAAAACCGACCGACATCATCAGTCGGTTTTTTTGTCAATATACTTCGTTGAGAATCTTAGCCAGTTGCATTCCTCCACGGTAAAGCATCTCATCGAGTGAATCGGAGAAGCGATATACGTAGTGATAATTATTTTTATTATTCATGTCGTAAGCATAAATCATATTTCTTACATTATAGGTTGCATTTACCGATTCGCTGATACTGTTTTTAGCGAATTGATGCTTCTGTTTTCCAAATTTATCGCACAGGTATTTACTGTATTCGGAGTAAGTATATCGCCTGCTTTCGATCATATATGTATCCCATAACGAATGTATATTGATTTCTTTCCCAAACCACATTGTTTTAATTTTGTTACCGCCCAAATCTTCAAAACGTCCTAAATGCATGGGTTGGTGCAAATCGCCCACAAAATGAACCAGAAATTTCAGTGCTTCTGCATCCTTTTTGTCTTTTTTTAGTCTTGTAATCATAAGATCAATGGCATAAAACAAGTGCTCGCCCTCCGTTTTCGGATTTTTGAGTAAGAAATCGATGGCATCGGCTGACATACTGTCTTTCAGATTCTGAAAGTGCCAGGGATAGCTATAACTGTATTCTTTGTCGCTGCGCACCTCATCAGCCCAGGTCGATGCGTAAATTATTCCATGTTTACCAAGCACTTTATCCACCTGATGACGGGTGTTGCAACTCAGATTTTTATATGCAATTTCGGCTATTGTGCGGTGTCCGGTTGCATCGTAAGCCTGCAATGTGATTGACAACCATAAAAAAACCAATGTAATGTAATGTTTGAAATGTTTCATTTTTGTATATTTATTATTTTTCGACAAAGATATAAAAAAACATTCATTTCCCCCTTACCCTTTTAAATATGCAGCATAACACATTCAGACCTGATAATGCATAGTTTATTTTTTAATCTTTTATTTATTTCACAATATCTAATGTGTCGTTATAAAATCAATTAGCACTTTGATAATAAGAATATTACACTGATAATTATAAAATACTTTGTTATTTATCTCGAAATAGATTTTCACGCAAAGACGCAAAGACGCAATTTTTTACTTTGTTGATTATATGACATTTAAATTTATTTGGCAAGACGCAAAGCGAAAAACTTAACAGTTTTTCATTGCGACTTAGCGTCTTTGCGAGCAAGATACATTTTTTATAACGAACTGTTGTTAAGTTCGCAATTTACAAATTTAATTTTTGTTTTTTGTTTCGTGTCTGTCATTACTCGGTCGTTCTAAAACGGAATATATCAACAAGATAATAGAACAATTGACAATTACTCGGGTAAAGTTGCAGAATCATTTTTTTTCAGAAAAAAGCACAAGTCATTTAAACCCGTACTTTTACAATAATCTTACGATAAACACCTTCGCCTATGCCTGGTTGATGTCCATCTTCGGGAAAAAAAACGGCAAATTCGAAAGGCTGTACATTTACAAAACTTGTAGCCTTATCGGCAAAGAAAGTCAGGTCTTTTTCAGCATTATAAGGGTCGGTAACTTGTTCAAGTTTACTTGTGGCTTTCCAGCCCATTGTTTCGGCAGCACCAACCGGAACTTGTATGTCAATAAAGTTATTGTGTGTTTCCATGCGGGCAGCATCAACAGTTTTACCCGTGATTTCCACAATATTTACAACTATATCAGAACCTTCAAGTTCAATTTTTCCTTCAGGAAGTTCTGCCAGATTATTGTTTTGCAAATAATCAAACGCTGTTTTAAACCGTGTATGTACATGCGCATATTTTTCGCAATTTGCTAATGAATCTAATATCATAATATATATTTTTTATAATGTGTTTACTACTACTTTACCAAACTAAATTTTATTAATGCCAGAGGCATTATACATTTATAGAAAACGGAATTTTTTATCGAGATTCGACCCACAAGGGGTCGTATATATGTTATTAATCTGTTAATTTTTTAACAAGGGGACATGCCCCCTTGCCGCCGGGTTCAATATTTTGGGTTCAATATTAATTTTAGTAAAGTAGAATTACCATCTATTTTTTCAAGGTATAAACTTCATCGACCGTAAAATTCAGAAATTTATTCAGTGGATGAGCACATTGCAAAATTGCAGCAATCTGTACAACGAAATCTGGTTGATCAAGCATCATTTCTTCTATTTGATATTCAACCATAAGATGTTTCAGTTTCAGCAATTCGGCATACTGAAAATCTTTTGGGAAACCGGGTGGAACTGTCTTTAATTTTTCCTGGTCGTAGAAATGCGGGAAATATTTTGAAAAACCTGCCAATTGACGGATTTCGTTCAGTTCATCAATATTTTCGTAAACGCTTTTGCGTAACGCTTTCAGCAAATCGGGAGGAGGACACCAGACACCCACAGCAACAAAACAACCTGCCGGATCGATATGAAGATAATAACCGCCACGTTTACTTTTCCGACCGCCGGCAGCGGCAATAAAAACTCCGAAATGGGTTTTATAGGGCGTTTTATCGTGTGCAAACCTTGTGTCGCGGTATATTCTGAAAACACAATCTTTCGCATCGACATGCCTTATTTCTTCGTCGAATTTCGATATTTCTAATATCAATGCTTTGCTGATTTCTTCAAATTCCGATTTGGCTGTTTCGTACCAGCTTTTATTTTCGGCAAACCACTCTCTGTTGTTATTTTCTTTTACACCGCTTAAAAAACGAATAATATTAGGTATATTCATAGCTTAAATTTTGTTTGCAATTTACAAATATAAAGCAAATTTCAGAGATAATGGGTTTAAAAGCCATATTTTTTTTTAGCGTTCCGATATTTGACGAAAAATGATTAATTTTGCACCTTAAACAAAAAAAAATAAAATAATTGACTATGTGAATTAAAATCTGATTGTAAGATTTTAATTCGAGCGTTGTTATTAAATGAAAAATATAAGATGAAAAACCGGATAAATGAGTTAAAAGACGAGTTGAACAAACTAACTGCGGCAAGTCAGGAGGAATTAGAAACCTTACGTGTTAAATATTTAAGCAAAAAAGGGGCTATTTCGGTTCTTT
>JAURYY010000210.1 GCA_030653695.1 Paludibacter sp.
CTATTCTCATTAATAAGGAAGTATTAGGTGCTTTTTTAAAAATAGAACCAAAATGATTTAATTGTCGTCAAGAATATTAAATCATATATATTTGAGTTAAATTTATTTCATTGGGTGCAAAACCCGATAGTCATTTAAAAAAAAGCAACTGAAATACTTCAGTTACTTTTTTTTTGAATAAAAATGAATTTTTATTCTTCTCCTTCAATTTTTATATCCCTGATCATCAGCTGAATGTTTGAGTTTCCATTGAAATTATTTTCATCAATTGTATAGCAAATATCCAAGGGGTTCAGTGCTTTCAGGTGGTCGTTAAATTCATACATTCTGAAAGCAATGCCATTCATTACATTTTCGGAACTTGAGTCGATAAGTTCAAGTTTTAAATGTTCCTGTTCTTTACCTACCAAGCGGCTTGTTCCATAATCAAAAACTTTTTTCGACACAAAAACCGGTTTCATATTGCCGGGACCAAAAGGTCCGAATTGTTTTAAAACCCTGAAAAACTTTGGAGAAATATCCTTGAATTCGATCATTGAATCGACTTCAATACGTGGATAGGTTTGTTCTTCCAATATATTTTCGGATACAAATTTTTCAAATCTTTCTGTGAAAGTAATTACATTTTCTTCGCGCATCGAAAGTCCGGCAGCGTACATGTGTCCACCAAAAGTTTCGAGCAAATCGCGGCACGAATCGATTGCTTTGTAAATGTCGAAACCCGGAACCGAACGTGCAGATCCTGAAGCCAACCCATTCGAAAAGGCAAGCACTATTGACGGTTTGTAAAATTCTTCAGATAAGCGCGATGCAACAATACCGATAACCCCTTTGTGCCAGTCGGGTTTATATACCACCAGAGACCTGCGCGTACTGTATCTTGGGTCAAACCCTATTAATGCGATGGCTTCATCGGTAATATTTTTATCTAAGTCTTTGCGGTCGTTATTATATTCGTTTATCGTATCGCTTTTTTCTTTTGCAAAAACAGGGTTGCTCGAAACCAATAACTGAACTGCCTCAGTTGCAAGCTTCATTCGTCCCGAAGCATTGATGCGAGGACCAATTTTGAATACGATATCGCTGATGTTTATTTCTTTGTCCGTCAAACCGCAAACCTCAAGAATACCTTTCAATCCGACACTTGGATTCGAGTTGATTTGTTTCAATCCAAAGAAAGCCAGAGTCCGGTTTTCGCCGGTTATGGGAACAATGTCAGATGCAATGCTTAATGCCACTAAATCCAAAAGAGGTGTAAGTTGTGAGAGGTCAATGTTGTTGCGCAAGCAAAAAGCCTGCATCAATTTAAAGCCTACACCGCAACCCGAAAGGTGTTTGTATGGATAATTGCAATCATCACGTTTCGCATCGAGAACTGCCACAGCTGCAGGTAATTCGTTGTCGGGGGTATGGTGATCGCAAATAATAAAGTCGATGCCTATACTTGAAGCGTATTTCACCTTTTCGACGGCTTTAATACCACAATCGAGGGCAATAATTAGTTTAAAGTCGTTCTCGGCTGCATAGTCGATACCGCGAATTGAAATGCCATAGCCTTCAGCATATCTGTCAGGGATATAAAAATCGATATTGCTGTAAAATTGCTGCAGAAACTTATAAACCAACGACACCGAAGTAGTTCCATCTACATCGTAATCGCCGTAAATAAGAATTTTTTCATTGTGGCGCATCGCTTTCGACAGTCTGTCCACCGCTTTATCCATGTCCGCCATCAGAAACGGATCGTGTAAATTGGAAAGATCGGGGCGGAAAAAATTCCGTGCGTCCTCGAAAGTGTAAATCTCCCTTTGAACCAGCAACTGGGCTAATACCGGATTTATGCTTAATTCTTCTGCTAATTTGTTTTTAATACCAATTTGTTGTTCATCAAGGGAGGTATAAATCCATTTATTTATCATTGTGTTATGTTTTTTTTCGCTCGTTGGAAAAATCAGCAATACTTCATCGACTAATAATCAACCACTAAAGCATCTTCATTTTAAACTTTTTCCAAGATGTAAAAGTACGATTTTTTTTTAAATTCAACAAGTTTAAAGATTTGTCAAATTTAATTATCTTTGTGGTTCGATGATGACAATTCTATGTAATAATCTACGCAATGGATAAGCCTTTTTTTTAGAGAACGTTGCCGATTTATTAATAAAACTTCAAATATCAACCTTATATATTTTATTCTTATCATAGGTCAATGCAAAGATGGTGGAATTCAGAAACGACATAAACAAAGCGTTGGAATTACTGCGTGCAGGTGGAATTATCTTATTTCCTACCGATACCGGTTGGAAATTGGGTTGTGATGCAACCAACGAAAATGCGGTGAAGCGGTTATTTGAAATTAAAAAAGCAACCGATCCAAAAGAAATGGTGGTTTTAATTGATCATCCTGCAAAATTGCAGGGATATGTGAATGAAATTCCTGAAATGGCTTGGGACTTGATTGAAATGAGCGAAAAACCTTTGACAATTATTTATGCGGATGCTAAAAATCTGGCAGCTAACATTCTTGGGAAAGATAAATCGGTGAGAATCAGGGTGACGAAAGAAATATTCTCGAAAACTTTGTGTGAACGTTTTCGCAAACCGGTTGTTTCAACATCGGCAAACATAAGCGGTAGCGTCCAACCTGCAAATTTTCAGCAAATTTCGGAAGATATTAAATTGGCAGTGGATTATATTGTAACGTACCGGCAAAATGAATTAAATAAACCCACCGCTTCTTCAATTGTTAAATTGGATAAAGGAAATGTTATAAAAATTGTAAGACAATAAATTTTTGAAAAGAAATGAACAATAAATCAGTTATCCGGAAATATATTTTTTTCGATATCATTGCGGCACTTATTGTGTGGTTGGCTTTTGTTGTGTTCCGAAAAACCATTAACGACATTCCTATTATTGGTAATTTTGGTATTCTAATCAGGAATTACGATTATTTTACAAGTTTCATCTCTTTTCCTTTCTATTGTTTGTTTGTTCATTATTTAACCGGTTTTTATTTGAACCTGCTCAATAAAGCAAAAATTAATATCATTTTATCTACGCTTGTATCTTCGTTAGTTATCTCTTTTTCTGTATTTTTTGTGCTAAAATTAAGAGATGTAACAGTTTCGTCGCAGTATTTCTATTTTTCATTGTTGGTATTAGCAGGTTTAATGTTTTGTGTTACCTTTATTTTTCGAAGTATTATTTATTCACAAGTCGAAAATAATTTCAAAATCAAAAAATGGACCATCAATACAATAATTATCGGGACAGGCGAAAATGCCATAAAAATAGCGAATGAGTTAGAGAAAAAACAAACAAAAAATACACTTGCAGGTTTTATTTCATCCGATCAGCAACTGATTGTACCTAAAGAAAAAGTACTGGGAAACTTTACGCAATTGGAAAGCATCTTTGAAAATCGCCACATTGATGAAGCTATTATTGCTTTGGATAACGCCGATGAGCAAAAGCTTTTTAAATATATTAATGCGCTGTATAAATTCAATATTGATATAAAGTTTACACCTCGTTTATACGAAATTCTGACAGGGAGCGCGCGTATCAATAATCTGACATCAAGTCCGTTAGTTAGCATTACACAGCTCACAATGCCCGATTGGGAGGTAAGCGTAAAAAGATTTTTCGACATGCTGATTTCGGCAATTTCGCTTGTTCTGATATCTCCTCTGTTTGTTTTTTGCATGATAAGAATTAAATTCGATTCCAAGGGACCCATTTTTTACTTTCAGGAACGAATTGGTATGCACGGGAAGGCTTTTAAAATTATTAAATTCAGAACAATGCATCAAGGAGCTGAATTGGGTCAACCGAGGCTTAGCAGCTCAACCGATGAACGAATAACTAACGTAGGACGAATTTTGAGAAAATACAGAATTGATGAATTTCCTCAGTTTTTTAATATTCTAAAAGGTGATATGAGCTTAGTGGGACCGCGTCCCGAAAGAAAATTTTATATAACCCGGATTATCGAAGAAGCTCCTTATTATTGTCTGACTTACAAAATCAGACCGGGTCTTACATCGTGGGGACCCATTAAAGTAGGGTATGCCGATACTATCGAAAAAATGATTGAGCGACTTAATTACGATATTATTTATATGGAAAATATGTCGTTGCTCAACGATTTGAAAATTCTGATTTATACAATAGAAATAATTTTTAAAGGAAAGGGAATCTGATTTCCATTTTTATACCACAACATTTATAAATTGCAATGATCGGAAACAGAAAATCAAATCTTTTAATTTATCTTTGTATTGGTTAAAACCCAATGAAAGCGATGGAAAATAAGGAGTGGTATATAAAAATGATTGCTTGGCGCGATATACATATCAAGCAGCGACATTTTATATTAATATTAAGTTTTGTTGTTGGTGTTTTTGCTTCCATAGCAGCATTTCTACTTAAATCCACCATACATTTTATTCAACAATTACTTACCGAAAATTTTAGCAGAGAAAATATTAATTACTGGTATCTTGTATTTCCGGTTATTGGAATTATTTTAGCTTCGTTATTCGTCCGTTACATTGTTAAAGATGATATCAGTCATGGTGTTACACGAATTTTATATGCCATTTCGCAACGGAAAAGTATATTAAAACTGCACAATGTATGGACATCATTAGTTGGTAGTTCAATTACGATCGGGTTTGGGGGGTCGGTTGGTGCCGAAGCACCCATTGTGCTTACCGGTTCGGCAATCGGGTCCAATCTGGGAAATTTTTTCAAACTCGATCAGAAAACGCTGCTCCTTTTAGTGGGTTGCGGCGCCGCCGGAGCCATAGGGGGAATTTTTAAAGCACCCATTGCCGGATTGGTTTTTACGCTTGAAGTGCTGATGCTCGATATGACGCTGACTTCCATTGTTCCACTGCTTATTTCGTCGGTAACTGCTACTACTATGGCGTACATTTTTTCGGGCAGCAGTTTTATGTTTCAGTTTACCATGCTCGAAAAATTTTCGGTCGATAGGATTCCTTATCTTATACTCTTAGGTATTGTTTGCGGTTTGGTGTCGTTGTATTTCATACGGGGTATAAATAAAATTGAGCGTATTTTCCGCAGGTACAAAAATCCATATACAAAATTGGCTATCGGCGGATTTACACTGAGTTTGCTCATTTTTATCTTTCCGCCATTGTATGGCGAAGGTTATGAAATCATTGGTGCTTTACTCAATGGTAATTCGGCTTCGGTACTTGACCGTAGTCTCTTTTTGAACTTGGGTGATAGTCCATGGATATTAGTAATTTATCTTACCTTGATTATCGGATTCAAAATTTTTGCTACTGCTGCAACAAACGGAGCAGGCGGAGTAGGGGGTATTTTTGCTCCTTCCTTGTTTGTGGGCTGCCTGACCGGATTTGTATTAGCGCGGATACTTGGCATGATTGGAATTCCGGTTCCTGAAGAAAATTTTGCGCTTGCAGGTATGTCGGGATTGATGTCGGGGGTGATGCATGCGCCTTTGACCGGAATTTTTCTGATTGCTGAACTCACCGGCGGGTATCACCTGTTTATGACACTTATTATTGTATCCACAGTTTCGTATATTACTATTAAATTGTTCGAACCACACAGTTTGTATGCCATGCGGCTGGCTCAGAAAGGCGAATTAATTACCCATCATAAAGATAAAGCGGTGTTGACCTTGATGAAAATGGAAAATGTAATAGAAACGGATTTAAGTATTCTTACCCCCGATATGACTTTAGGTGAGTTGGTGAAAATTATTTCACATTCAAAGCGTAATCTTTTCCCTGTTGTTCATTCTGAAACAGGCGTGTTTATGGGTGTTTTGTTGCTCGACGAAGTAAGGAATATCATGTTTCGTCCCGAACTTTACAATCGCTTTACAGTCCGAAAACTAATGATTTCGCCTCCGGCTGTTATAAGTCAGGATTTGTCAATGGAAAAAGTGATGGAAATTTTTGAAGATACCGGCGCCTGGAATTTACCGGTGGTCGATAATCAAAAGCGGTATGTTGGTTTTGTTTCAAAATCAAAAATATTTAGTTCGTACCGGCATGTGCTGGTTCATTTCTCCGATGAATAAAAAATATTTACCATTTTTTCAGGTACTATTTACTATTTTACAAACTTCAAACCCTTCAATCCCGATAGCTATTGGGACAAATCTTCAAACCCTTCAAACCCTTTTTAAATCATGACAAAACAAAAACTTACTTATACAGATGCAGTTGCCGAATTGGAATCTATCCTGAATGAACTCGAAAACAATCAGGAAGTGAATATGGATTTAATTTCGGAAAAAGTAAAACGTGCTGCTTTTTTGATGAATTTCTGCAAAAAACAATTGCACGAATTAGATGCAGAGTTGGAGAAAATGTTGGAACAATTGGATTAGGATATAAAATTGATTTTTAAGTCATTGAGTCGGGCATATTTTTTCAGCAATTTGATGATGTAATCAACTGTTTCTTTTAAATTTTTACTTCCGCCATAATCATTGACAATCAATAAAATATTTGATGTAAGGTCTGTTATCTTAGTACGTTCGTTATCGCTGGTGGGTGTTCCTATTCCACCCATATTATCACGAAAAAGCGGTAAATTTTCAACATTCATTAAGCCCCGGCCAATGGCTTCAAATTCATCTTCAATTGTGCCCACTTCCAACACAATATCCCCCTGAATTTTATCAGCATCGAAAGCTCCGATTGAAAATCCGCTCCGGATGGAAACGATATTGATAATGTCAACTAAAGTATTTACCTTATAAACCGGTATTTCGCGAACAATTCGCCTGCAAAGTGCTTCGGCTGAAGGTCGATAACGATTCGGGTCTTTTCCAAGCGATTTGTAAATTTTGCGGGTCGCAGCTATGGCAGGACGGTTTTTTATGTCGTCGATGTTGAACGTCGATGTTATTTTTTCAATTTCCATTTCCATTTCGCTCCATAGCTTGTCGGAAGTTGGAGCATTTTTAACTTCACAGCTTATGATTGCCATAAGGATTTGTGGACATGCTTTTTTTATGGTTGAAGCTATTTCAATATTCATAATTTTCAATTTAGGTGTAATAGACAAAAATGATGCTATTTTTGAATTTCAGAAGATCAATATGCCTAAAAAAACCCATACAATAGTCTGTATTTCAGTAGATTAAAAACATAATAATAGTTAATAATAATCTCGTTTTTTTTCAAAATGTTAGACCACCTTCAAACCCAATACCATAAGGCATTTCAGCGATTTTGAGCATCATTTTTGTCTATTACCCCTCAATTTATCATTTCAACATTATTCCACTTAGCATTCTGCCCGATTTAATACCCAGGCGGCGGGCAGAAAAGAACTTTTTATGTTCGGTAAAAGTGCAAATACCCGTAATTTCAATCTGATGAACAGGAACCCCCGCTTGAGTTAATAACCAATGGTTTGCTTTCCAAAGATCGAGATAAAATGGATTGTTTCTAAATTCTGAAAACTCGTTAACCGGAAATCCTGCTGCATCAAACGCTGTTAAAACTTCTTTTCCAACATGATAAGCTTTTTGAGAAATAGAAGGTCCTATAACAGCAAAAATGTTCTTTGGGTTAGTGCCAAAATCTTTCACCATTTTTTCAATTATTTTGCCGGCAATTTTTCCGCAGGTGCCACGCCACCCTGCATGTGCAATACCTATAGCTTGATTTGCAGGATCATATAGCGTTAATGGTACACAATCGGCGGTGGTAACTCCGATACAAACGCCATGCAAATCAGTTGTCAGTCCATCCACTCCACTCAGAAATTCAATCCGTTTGTATGCCGATAAACCGAAAAACTTTTCATCTATCTTTTTTACAACAGTTTCGTGTGTCTGATAAGGAATGATAATTTTTTCGGTTTCGATACCAAGCTTTTTGCTGAGCATCTGAAGATTTTGTTTGTGATTTTCAATATTATCGCCACAATATGGTCCGATGTTGTATGATGCATAATTGCCCACGCTTACTCCTCCGTTTCGGGTGGTGCAAAAGTGGGCAATACTCGGGAATTTATTATATATCCGATAATTGATATATGACATTTAAAAATCAAGTGTTTTTTTATAGATCATCCCATCCAATCCCTCTGAATTTACTAATATCATCATCATCGTCCTCGTCAGAAGAATCAGTTGTATTTTCTTCCTCGAAATCTTCAAACTCATTTTCTGCCTCTTGAATTGTAGCCGATATTTGCATGGGACTGTGCGATATTTCAACAATTTTGTTCGATTCTTTATTTAGTTCTTCCCAAATTAAATCTTTTAGTTCATTGATTCCCAGCCCGCTTACAGATGAAATAAAAACTGTTTGAACTCCTGCAGGAAGTTCTTTTTTAATTTCGGCTGTAAGTTCATCATCAAGCATATCGCATTTTGTAATTGCCAAAATACGCTGTTTGTCAGTCAATTGCGGATTGTAAGTTTGCAATTCATTGAGCAGAATATCAAATTCTTTTTTTATATCTTTACTATCGGCCGGAATCATAAAAAGCAAAATAGAGTTGCGTTCGATATGTCGTAGAAAACGCAATCCAAGTCCTTTGCCTTCCGAAGCACCTTCGATAATTCCCGGAATATCGGCCATTACAAATGACTTGTCATCGCGGTACGAAACAATTCCCAAGTTGGGCACCAATGTAGTAAACGGATAATCGGCAATTTCGGGTTTTGCAGCCGACACTACCGAGAGTAATGTTGACTTACCGGCATTGGGGAAACCCACCAAACCTACATCGGCCAATACTTTCAGTTGTAGAACGACGGTTTTTTCGATGGAGGGTTCGCCCGGTTGTGCAAATCGTGGCGTCTGATTGGTGGCAGTACGGAAATGCCAGTTGCCTTGTCCGCCACGTCCGCCTTTTATCAAAACAACCTCATCACCATCATGAGCTATATCGCACAAAAACGCACCGGTTTCGGCATCGTAAACTACAGTGCCACAGGGGACTTCAATTACCTTGTCTTCGCCTTCTTTTCCAAAACTGCGACTCAGGCTTCCTCCTTCGCCATCTCCGGCATGAATGTGACGGGCATATTTGAGGTGAATAAGTGTCCAGTGGTTTTTATTGCCACGAAGGATGATATGACCTCCGCGACCGCCATCGCCGCCATCAGGACCGCCTTTTTGGGTCAGTTTGTCGCGGTACAAGTGTTTTGAACCGGCTCCACCTTTGCCCGAACGACAGAATATCTTTACATAATCAACGAAATTTGAACCAGACATTTTATTTTTTATTATTGATATATTATATGTTATAATTTAATAACATATTTCACTTTTTATGTGCATCGAGCGAGTACCAATGTAATACGATTGAAAATTTCTTCAATTGTACCCATGCCATCGATTGCTTTGTATTTGTTTAAATTTTGATAGAAATTGCATACAGGAACTGTATTGCTAATATAAACTTCCAATCGGTTTTTTATTGTTTCCAAATTGTCGTCGCATCTTCCCGAAGTTTCTCCTCGGTAAAGTAAGCGGCTAATAAGTTCATGATTATCAACGTGGAGATCAATGAGAACAACGGTTGACATGTCGCGATTTTTCAGCATTTCTTCAAGAGCTACTGCCTGAGCAACTGTGCGCGGAAAGCCATCAAGTATAATTCCATTCGATTTATCAGGACGGTTATCTATTGCTTTTTTCAAAATTTCAATTATCATTTCATCAGGAACTAAGTTTCCCTTGGTTATATATTTTTCGGCAATAACTCCTAATTCAGTGTTTGAGCTGATTTCACTTCGCAATAAATCCCCTGTGGATAAATGCGTCAATTTGTACTTATCAACAATCAGTTTACTCTGAGTTCCTTTACCACATCCCGGTGCTCCGAAAATAATCATGTTTAACATCCCTAGTGCAAATTTAAAAAATTAGTAGAAATAGTTTTTTTTGACAATAAAAAAGACATTAAATTATTCATTAATCACAGTATAAATATCTTTTAAATTGCGTCCGTAACCATCGTAATCTAACCCGTAGCCCACAATAAAATCGTTTGGAATTTTCATGGCTATATAATCAATCTGAATATCGCGCTGTAGCGCATCCGGTTTTTGAAGGAAAGTAGCAACACGTATACTTGCAGTGCCTTTCACTTTCAAAGAGCTTAAAATACGTTCCATGGTGATGCCTGTATCAACGATATCTTCAATTACCACCACGTTTCGGCCGATAACACTTTCGTTGAGTCCCAGAATTTCCTTTATGCTGCCGGTGCTGTAAATGCC
>JAURYY010000227.1 GCA_030653695.1 Paludibacter sp.
GTTCCGCTTTCCAGCAAATGGGTAGCATAACTGTGGCGCAACCAATGCAAACTAACAGGTTTTGTAATTCATGTTTTTTCAAGAGCTTGCTTTAGAGCACTTTGCAAACTTTTCTCTGAATATGATTCTCCATGATTTTGACCTTCAAACAACCATGTTTTTGGTTTATACCCTATATAATATTCTCGAAGCATTTCTAATATTTTTGGCGACAAAGGAGCAATTCTATCTTTTTTACCTTTGCTTTGGCAGATAATTACAATTCCTCTTTTCGAATCAATATCTGTGGGTTTTAAATTCAAAAGTTCACTTCGACGTAAACCACAACTATAAATCAACGAAGGCATTGTTTTGTGTTTGATATTGCTATGAGCATTCAAGATCAATTTTATTTCTTCTTTGCTCAACACATTAGGCAAAACTTTAGCCCGTTTTAGTCTGTGAATTTTATTTATTTCTATGTTTTTATCTTTTACAGTTTTGAAAAATAATTTTATAGCATTCACAATTTGGTTTTGGTATGATGCTGATAAATTATTCTTCAATATAAACTCGTTATTGTAAACAATCACATCTTCATTGGTAATTTCGGCAATAGAAGTAGAATTATATAAGGTATTTTATGTTGAATAAATTATGGGAAAACCTTACATTAGTTTTTGAAATTATCCGTAAATTATCTTTCCGTTTTCATCTTTTATACCGTCAAAACTCTTCAGGTATTGTTCCATTGCTCTGTAACTCATACCCATGCTCGAAAATCCACCATCGTGAAACAAATTTTGCATGGTAACTTTGCGGGTCAAATCGCTGAACATGACAATACAGTAATCGGCACATTCTTCAGCGGTGGCATTGCCAAGCGGCGACATACGTTCAGAGAAATCGACGAGCGAATCGAATCCTTTCACACCACTTCCGGCAGTTGTTACTGTTGGCGACTGCGAAATGGTATTGACGCGCACATTGTGTTCGCGACCATAAATGTAACCAAAACTACGTGCAACCGATTCGAGCATTGCTTTGGCATCGGCCATATCGTTGTAACCATACATAGTACGTTGTGCAGCATTATAACTTAAGGCTATCACTGAACCCCAATCGTTGATTGCCTCCATTTTTTTAGCAACCTGCATCATTTTATGAAACGAAATGGCCGAAATATCGAGTGTGGTATTTAACATCTCGTAATCCAAATTGTCATAAGTATGCTTTTTACGCACATTGGGCGACATGCCAATGGAGTGCAATACAAAATCAATTTTTCCGCCCAAAGCTTCCATCGATTGTGCAAAAACCTGTTCCAAATCCGACACATTAGTGGCATCAGCCGGAATGAGTTTTGCATTTAATTTTTCGGCGAGTTCGTTGGTAGTGCCCATACGTACAGCCAGCAGCGTGTTCGACAAAGTAATGATAGCGCCTTCTTCTACGGCGCGTTCCGCCACTTTCCATGCAATCGACTTGTCGTTCAATGCTCCAAATACAATACCTCTTTTACCTTTTAATAAATTATTACCCATTATTTTTTTAATTAATTGATTCATTCATTGAACTATTTTTTTTATAAAAAGTTCATTTTGTTGAATTTATTTTCGGCACAAAGATACTAAAAATGTGCAGAAAATTAAAATTCTTAATCAAAATGGAAAATTCAAAGGAGAAAATTACGCTAATACTTGTATGTTTTTTTTTGGACACGGAATCCGTTATTAAAAACATAAGCCGGATTGATAATACATACAACTACTTTTTCGTACCATTCGAACCCATTTTTACGCATGTCCAATGTGACACGATGCGCCAATTCGCCGACTATTGAACCCAAAACCGGAGTTATTATTAAATCCTGAATGCTTGGCTGTTCCATACTGCCCTCCAACACATATTCCCATAGTGTGGACTGACCTAAACTAAACAGAGAAGACGTCCAGAAATCAACACCTTGGGAGCGCATGGTATTAAAATAATATGCACCCTGATAAGGATGACCCACATAATTTACATACCATAAATCTTTGTCAATGACTGGTGGTTGTGTAAACGTAAGTTTGTATTGTTCTTTTATTACGGAAAGTTTAAATTTATCCGATCGCTCCCATTTGGTAATACTTTCGGGCAACAGAAGAAGAAATAATCCCAATGAAGTGTTCAGACCGGCTGACAACCCGCAACCACGCCAAAATTTTTTAGCAAATGATCGCTTGACAGGAATGGACTCGACTGATTGAACAACAGAGGTATCAGGAGAAATAAATACAGGCTGATAAATTGTATCATTTTCAATCGCGGATATTTTAACCGAATCCTGTGCATTTAAAAAAGTAAAAGATGGAATAATTATCAGACAGGTAACAATAAAAAGTTTATTAGTTTGTTTCATTTTGAGATTATTTTGTAGTGGTTACATTTGACTTATCCTAAAAATTAGCTGTTCTTAAAAAATGACGATATTTTAAAACAGCTCAAAGATAACAAAAGAATAAATTTTTTATTTCCTATTGATTTTAAAATTACGGCGAACAATATTTCCTGCATCGTCTTCCACCGTGAGCCGATGTAGTCCAACTTCGGGCGAAACTTCAATTTTATGTATTCCTTGTGTTTGTGTAATAAATTCCTGGTCGATATGCCAATATAGCGTGGCGTTTTTACGCCGGTGTACCGCTTCGAAAATTAACATGCCTGTTTCGCCGTTCAATCCTTTGGGTATGTAAATAGCGGTGTTATTGTCGGGAGACAAAATGTCCATCACGTTTTCGTAAGGCGAAGAGCAGCCCGATAAATATGGCGGAAGTAAATTATAATCGGGATGATTTTGACGGTAGAAATACTCCTGTGAGGGTGGTAAAACAAACCACGAGGTAACTTGCATTTTGCTAACCGGATAACATTCGCTTGTAACACGGTAAGTGCGTGTCGAATCTAAAAAAATAGATTGATGAAAAGGACATGCTTTTACTTTTACGCCATTTTGGGGAATCCACATTTCCTGGTTTTCGCAATTGTCCGTTGCCCGAAAATCGCTTAATTTACAGACACTTACTTTAACCATGTCTTGTTTGGGTTGTCCGAACCACTTTTTCAGTTGAAGTCCTTTGAAAATCTCGAACATTACCGGCGATGCATGTGTAACACCGGTTAAGCCCGGACGACCTTCGCCGGTTGAATTTCCCACCCAGACGCCAACTGTATATTCGGGAGTAACGCCTACCGACCATGCATCGCGCGAACCATAACTTGTGCCGGTTTTCCACGCAATTTTATGCGTCGATGCAAAAAATTCCCAGCCCATTTCGCCCCACGGACGATTGACTGTGGAAAGTGCTTCGAGCGTGAACCACGATGCGGCGGCATTCAGTTTCTGATGACCGACCAACTGGTTTGATTTTGTTTGATAAGGTAAATAACCTGCTGAGCGAAAATCATCGCTTCGATATTTTTCGTTGTTAGATAAATAGGATAGCAAAGAGCGTCCCATACTCGCGTAAATGGATGTAGTTTCCCATAAATTTACTTCGGCACCGCCCAATATAAGCGACAAACCATAATAATCGGGACTTTTATTGACTGAACTGAAACCTAATTGCTGCAAAACGTGATGAAAACGGACTACACCGTACTGGTCAAGTTCGCGGACAGCCGGCACGTTGAGCGAATGAGCTAATGCTACGCTTGCCGGAACTACGCCCTGATAGGTTTTCTCAAAATTTTCGGGGGTGTATGCTCCAAAACGGGTTGGAATGTCGGATACTAATGAATGAGGTAAAAGTTCGCCATCGTTGAGCATGGCAGCATACAAAAACGGTTTCAGAATACTTCCCGAACTCCGGTTCGAGATAACATTATCGACAAAAGGTGAATTATTCAAACCGGGAATCTCCACGTTGCCGATATATGCTTTTATTTCGCCCGATTTAGTATCGAGTACCATTACGGCAATATTTTGTATGTAGTTAGCCGCATAATAACGCACATATTTTTTGGCAATATTGTTTGCAAACTGTTGTAGTTTTATGTCTAAAGTAGTACGAATCCGTTTGCCTGAAATGCCATCATTGATTACTTTGTTGAGCAAATGCGGAGCAATTTGCGGCAGCGCTTGCGGTTTTTCGGGAAGTGCTTCTGACTTAGCTAATTCGCAGGTTGTGAAGTCAATAATTTTGGTTTTGTACAATTTATCGAGTAAGCGGTTTCGTTTTTTTAAATACGCTGTGTGATTTTTTCCGGGAAACACCAATGCCGGAGCGTTGGGCAAAACGGCAAGCGCAGTAGTTTCGCCCCACGACAAACGATTTGCCGGTCGTCCGAAATATCGCCACGAAGCAGCTTCCAATCCCACTACATTTCGGCCAAAGGGTGCATGAGCAACGTACAAATTCAGAATTTCATCTTTGCTGTAACCAATTTCTAGACGCAATGTCAAAATAATTTCGTGCAATTTACGGAAAACAGATCTGTTTTGATTATTCAGACTGAGCCGGATTACCTGCATCGAGATGGTGCTTCCACCACTTACAACGCGTTTTTTCTTAATATTTTGCCACAAAGCCCTGAAAGTAGAAATGGGATTAATGCCAGGATGATAATAAAAATATTCATCTTCGAACAACCGCAATGATTCCCGAAATTTATATGGAACCGAATCGTTTTGCGGAAAACGCCACTGATAATCGGTTGCAATGCGTGCTGACAGGAAATTGCCGTTACAATCTTCGATAACAGTTGAATAAGGGACTTTGAATAATGGTTTTGGCAAAGAAAAAGTAAACCAGATTAAAACAATCAAAAATGAAACTAACATCCAAAATCGCGGATACGGAAAAACTAACCTGTGTTTTAAACAAAGGCGTTTAAATTTATTCCAAAGATTTTTAAATTGTAAATTAATTGCCATTAAAATAGCTTGATCTTCATTTTTTAATCCTTTACGGCATTTTTTAATTCCTCTGTCAATTCTTCGATGGTTGGCAAACCTTCTTTTATGTTTGCAAAACAACTTGTTTCGCAATTGAATAATTGTGTGAGATTTTCCCTGTATTCAATTTCTGAGATTTTTAAAAATTGAATTTGTTTTATGTTTTTAAATTGTTGCATAACTTGTGCAACAATTGATGCAAAAGTGATTTTTGGGTGGTGTTTTAAAAAGTATGATAGATTAGACATATCCGTAGTTGATATAAAAAAAGGCTAAACTGAATGCTTTTATATGATTGAACATTATTTTAGAGAAGCAACAAGTTTTCCTTACTGCTCTTCTAATCCGATGTCTTAATCTGCAATTAT
>JAURYY010000236.1 GCA_030653695.1 Paludibacter sp.
AGGGTTGGTACAGCTTATTCAAACGCTAAAATTATTTCTTTATTCAGCAAGACAAAGGCACCTTATAATGTGAGTGAACTCAATCAAAAGGCAGCGATTGAAGTATTGAATAATTATCCTGAATTTGAAAAAAGAAAAGCAATAATTCTAGAACAGAAAGATTGGCTAAAAAAACAATTAAATAAAGTCCCAGTTGTCAAAAAAGTGTTTCCTTCAGATTCAAATTTTATATTGGTTGAAACAACAGATGCAAATAAGGTCTATAATGAATTGGTTGCTCAAAAAATAATTACCAGAAACAGAAACGCATTGCTGAAGAATTGTATCAGGATAACGGTAGGAACAGCAGGTGAAAATCAAAAACTCATGACCGCATTAAACAAATTATAAAATGAAAAAAGTATTATTTATCGACAGAGATGGCACCATTATTATTGAACCACCAATCAATTTTCAGGTAGATAGCTTGGAAAAGTTGGAATATTATCCCGGTGTGTTCCAAAATCTTGCACGCATCGCCAAAGAATTAGATTACAAATTGGTGATGGTGACTAATCAGGATGGACTTGGCACAGTCTCTTTTCCAGAAGACACTTTCTGGCCTGCACAAAATAAAATTATACAAGCATTCAAAAGTGAAGGAATTGAATTTTCAGAAATTCTCATCGACAGATCATTTCCAAATGAAAATCTTCCTACACGTAAACCTGGAACAGGCATGCTTACACATTATTTGAAAGGAGATTATGATTTAAGCAATTCTTATGTTATTGGTGATAGAATAACTGATGTACAATTAGCTAAAAACCTTGGATGTAAGGCAATTTATTTAAGCACAGAAATATGTGAGGATGCGGTTTTATCAACAACAAATTGGGCCGATATTTATAAGATGCTGAAAACTGAACCACGTAAAATAAAAGTTGAACGCATCACTTTAGAAACAAAAATAGAGGTAGAACTTAACCTGGATGGTTCAGGAAAAAGCGCTATTTCAACAGGATTGAATTTTCTTAATCACATGCTCGAACAAATTTCTAAACACGGAAATTTAGATTTGTTCATCAAAGTAAAAGGAGATCTGCATATTGATGAACATCACACCATCGAAGATGTAGCTATTACTCTTGGGGAAGCATTTGGAAAAGCATTGGGGAATAAAAAAGGAATTGAGCGGTATGGATTTTTATTGCCGATGGATGAATGCCTTGCTCAGGTAGCTATTGATTTTTGTGGTCGTTCATGGCTCGTTTGGGAGACAGAATTTAAGCGTGAAAAAATTGGTGATGTGCCAACAGAAATGTTCATGCACTTTTTTAAATCATTCAGTGATAATGCAAAATGTAATCTGAATATTAAAGCAGAAGGTGAAAACGAACACCACAAGATAGAAGCTATCTTTAAAGCATTTGCAAAAGCCATAAAAATGGCAGTAAGTAAAACAAATAATTTTTCCATTCCAAGTACAAAAGGAACATTATGATAGCGATTATAAAATACAATGCAGGGAATGTTAAGTCTGTTGAAAATGCGATTAGCCGATTGGGGTTCGATTGTGTAGTGACGGATGATAAAGAGAAAATTTTTTCTGCTGATAAAGTGATATTTCCGGGTGTTGGTGAAGCAAGCAGTGCAATGAGTTATTTAAAAAAATATCAATTGAATGATGTGATAATTTCTTTAAAACAACCTGTATTAGGAATTTGTCTGGGTCAACAATTAATGTGTAATCACTCAGAAGAAGGGGACACAACCTGTTTGGGTATTTTTAATGCAAATGTTAAAAAGTTTCCGCCAATAGATCTTGTTCCCCATATGGGTTGGAATAGTCTATCTGAATTGAAAGGGAATCTATTTAATGGTATAAGCGTAAAAGACAATGTTTATTTTGTACACAGTTATTATGCTGAGGTTGTTGAAGAAACTATTGCTGTCTGTAATTATATGTTACCATTCAGTGCAGCCATGCAAAAAAATAATTTTTATGGCACTCAGTTTCATCCAGAAAAATCAGCCAGTGTAGGAGAAAAAATATTAAAATACTTTTTAGATCTATGAGAATAATTCCCGCAATCGATATCATCAATGGAAAATGTGTACGCCTATCTCAAGGTAATTATTCAACACAAAAGATATATAACAAAAACCCACTAGAGGTAGCTAAAGAATTTGAAGCAAACGGAATCCGCTTTTTGCATTTAGTAGATTTGGACGGTGCAAAGTCAAAACGAATTATGAATCACAAAGTATTGAATGAGATCACTTCCAAAACAAATTTAAAGATTGATTTTGGTGGTGGCCTAAAAAGCAATGAAGATCTCAAAATAGCTTTTGATAACGGAGCTTCACAAATAACCGGAGGAAGTATTGCTGTTGCTAATCCAAAATTATTTATGGAATGGTTAAGTATTTATGGTGCTGAAAAAATAATTTTAGGTGCCGATTGCATCAACCGAAAAATTGCCACCCATGGCTGGCTAAATAGTACTGAATTGGATGTGATCGATTTCATCAAGGATTTTGAACAAAAAGGTATTTGCTATGTAATCAGTACCGATATAAGTAAAGATGGAATGTTGCAAGGAACTTCGAATGAATTGTATATGGAAATAATAAACAAAACAAAAATTAAACT
>JAURYY010000242.1 GCA_030653695.1 Paludibacter sp.
TTCAAAAACAATGGTTTTGTTTACCACCGAACGACTGAGACATGCTTTGAAGTATTTTAGTGGGTCTTCATCATCTTTGCTTTCAAAAAGATTGAAATTTTCTTTGCTTCCTTCGAATAAAAATTTGACATAGTTTTCGAACTCGCTACCTACATCCGAATTGAGTTTTGATTTTATGAAGCTATTCAGGTAGCCCACCCAACTTTCGAGGTAACTTGTTTCTTTGAGTAGGTCCACCGGATTCAGTTTATTTCCTTCGCGGTACGTGCGCATATAATGCAAAAACAAGCTCGAAAGGTTATATTCGCCTGATTTACTACCAATTCCTGCTGCAACTTTCGAAACGATGGGTATGTTGTAACTGTTGTACCAGGGCATCGAAAGAATATCGAAGATAGATTTTTCGGTAGCAGTCGACATTTTAGCCTCGGTAAGTAAATACTCCGGTTCGCAAAGTGTAAGCGCATTTTCGCCCCATACAATACGGTCAGCAAGTGGAGCAGTAGCTTCCATCCAGGTGTAGTTCGATAACAAAACTGTCATGTAATAATCCTGCGTAAAGTGCATGTATTCGTGTGCAATAGTCGATTTAAGGTAATCGTTTACATTTTTGTAGGTTGGTTTGTCACCTTGTGAACCTACAACCACATTTGGGTCGATATATATATATCCTCTGCCAGCCAAAAAACTTCCCGCATCAGTTGCGCCTGCTGCTCCTTTTCCTAAGTTTGTAACATACACATTAAATCGCAAACTTGGTGTAGAAATTCCTTCTTGTTGAAATTTATCTATCACTTGTTTTGTGAGTGCTGCAATATCTCGTATCATAAAGGGCGTTCCACCTTTGTCGGGGTCGTAATCAGCCGATTCCCAGGGCTTAAAGCTTCCGGAGGCCAATTTATCGTACTCGTAAAGCCACATTGTTTCGTTGAAACCATCGCCCGATTTGTAAATTACATTTACCCGATCGTTGGTAAAAATATGTGTATAACCGGCGTGTGCCAATTCGAACCAGGCGAGTTTTGTGAGGTGATAAGTGCTGAACGTTAATGAACTATCTTTAAAGTTAATGTTGGCATTATCGTAAAATACCCACTCGTTGAGTTGCTCATCGAAATAAGCAGGTTTGTACTTTTCGATATCCATTAAGCTGAAATTTTTCTTATTCAGGTTTTTGAACTTAATGATAATTGGATTGTCGAATGTGCTTCCACTACTCACACTTACGTCGTAAACCGGACTCATAAATTTGAGCGAATCTGGGTAGGTGTATTTTTGAGTCGATTTAATGACTGTAAGTTTTAAATTAGAGGTTGATGTACCTTTGGGTATAGTTACTTCTATGCTATCTACTCGAATGGTTTTGTCAGATTTAGCTACGTTAATTAATGTATCGCAAATAATTTTTCCCCATGGAATTACTTTGATGGTATCGCTGTATTGTGGGTTGCAGTTTGTTTCGAGCAATGCATTGCGGTAAAAAGCGGTTGTTTTCGGAAAAAGTTTGAGATCTTTTTCTGAAACAGATACAATATTTGACTTTAAAGTTGAGGCTGACATTGAAGATGTTAGGTCGACCCAACTTGATTTGTCGGTAGAACCTTGCCATTGTTGACGTCCGCGCACTTTCCAAGGCGAAATAAGTGTTACTGTATTGTCGCTCACTGTACCCGCTTTTAGTCTCTCGGACTGTAAAACGGTTGTTTGATATTGTTCGTTAAGTGTTTCTTCTTTTGTAATTCCTACCAATTGAAAAGTATCGGTAGTTAATTTATCGATGCAATTCAGTCGTAAAAAACCGCTGTATAAATACTTTGAAACGGATTCGTTCGTTATTTCGCAAAAGTATTTTTTTTTCATGTTAAATTCAGTAACGGGCAAAGTAAGCACCGAGTCGGTTGCTAACCAACGCCTATATGGTGCAGCTTGGGTGGCATCTACATATTCGTACCAACTGTAGGTGTTCGTTCGAAGTGTTTTGGATAAAATTTGCGAAGCCTGTAAACGGAGAGTGTCGCCAAGTAAGGCACTGAAAGTTTTTTTGTTGAATAAAACAGGCTTTTGATCTCCTATCCTATTTCTTAAACTATCCGAAACAGGAATATCGCTATATGTAAAGTTATTTCCATTTAACAAAAAATGAGTATAACTTTTAGTGAGGATTTTTTCTGGAATTGTTCCACTCAAATTATTGTTGCTAAGTATTAAACTGTTTAAGCTGAATCGTCCTAAATAATCGGGTATGGTTGTTAGTTTATTATTTGCAAAATTGAGTGTTTTTAAACTAAACATGAATTCGAGCGATGGCGGTATTGTTTCGAACTGATTACCCGAAAGGTTTAGCTCCGTCAGATTGTTGATTAAAACAAAATCGACTGGAAGGCTCGAAAGCTGATTACTCGAAGCATCTATAATCCGTAATTTAACGCAAGTCGACAACGAGTTAGGAAGTTGCGAAAGTTGATTTGCAGAAACAATCAGGGTTACTAATTCTTTCAAGTTACCAATACTTTGAGGCAATGCCGTAAATTTATTACTCGAAATATTTAACGTTGCAATTTTAGTCAGCGAATCGCCAATTTCGGGAAATAAGCCTGATAATTCGTTTTGCGACAGATTGATGGAGGTTAATAATCGGCACGAATTTATACTTTCGGGTAAATTGCCACTTAATTTATTGTTTTCGACCGAAAACGAACTTAGTTTTTTCAGATTTCCAACGGATGCGGGAATTTGACCCGTTAATTGATTTTTTGCAAACTGGAAATAAATCAATAAATTTAAATTTCCGATATTTTCAGGAATATTTCCACTAAACTGATTCTGACTTAGTTCTAATTCGGTCAATTTTGTTAGCTTGCAAATTGTTGCCGGAATTTGTCCGCTCAGCTTGTTATTGAATAAATTAAGCGATTGCAAATTGGTCAAATCACCAATTGTTTCGGGAATACTACCTGAAATACAATTGTTTAGATAAAGTAGCTTTAATCGTCCTAAATTATTGATAGAGATTGGAAGCGTAGAATTAAGATTCGGATTTCCACTATAATTCAGAATAGATAAATTTTCGAGCGAGGTGATATTGAAAATAGCTGCCGGAAGCTGTCCGCTTAAATTGCCTGCAATGGAAAGTGAACGTAATTTGTCAAAATTACCAATTTCGGACGGTATTTCACCCTGAATGGAACTGCCCGAACTTAAATTCAGCTCAACAACTTTTCCGCCAATTATTTTTATACCTGCCCAGTCCGAAATCGGTTTGCTAAAATCCCATTTGTTATTTAGCTTTGAGTTGATAGCCACCAAATTAAGCGAATCCTGTTTGTCAACAGTAAAAGGTTTTGTCGAAACAAATAAAGTGGAGGCTATGTTGGTACCAAAAGTGGAACCCACATTAAAGGTGGTGTTTGTATTCATTAAATAAAAGCCATCGTACGAACCACCCCAACCAAAATTCAGATGCAGAAAGTTGTTACTGTCATATCCATCTGCCACTAAAGCATGTCCCGGGTCTCCCCAAAGTTCGAGATATACTGGTCGTTTCTGGTCTAATTCCGTAAAGATATAATCGTTTGGTGTGTTGCCGTTTACATAAATATTCATCCTGAAATTATCACGTAATACACTGATATAATTTGATTTTTGAGGTGAACTTCCACCTGTTTTCTTGTCGAGACAATAGCCCATTTCTGTTGCTACACCAATATGTTTCGATAGTAATTTGTAATCATCATCGGTAGGGTTTGTCCAGTTGTACCAAGTATTTTCGAAGTCGGCACACTGCTGCCCGTAGCTTCCTGCGGTGTAACATTTTGAGCCTTTCCCACGATCAGGATATTTGTGATAAGCCAGAATTTGCGCCATAGCAGTTGCTACACAGCCTGTGGGGCAGTTTCCCACTTCGGCGTGATAAAATTGATTGAGATGAATGCCGGCAATATTTAGCAATGGTTCTACAATGATTGTTGCATTTTCGGCAGCTTTTATACCCGAAAAATGAGTTGGTGCAGTACTTTCGTACAAAGCTAATAGTCCTTTGAACTGTACGGGTAAATTATCTTTTTCAAAGGTACTGTTGGATGAATAACCAATTACCTGAAAATTGTTGCCAATAGAACTTACAATAATAAAACCTTTTTTAGTTGCCTGATATACAAACAATTCGTTTTTAACTGTATCGGCCGACGCGTAAACTAATTGCACACTGCTTGTTGCCGACGGAGCTTTTTGAATTTCGGTTGATTGTTTTTTTTTGAAAAAGTCGGTTGCAAATTTTTGAGCTTTTTCGTTCGCCGTGACGTTTTGAAAAAGAACGATACTAACAATGGAGATAATTAACCTTAACATGGATGTAGGATTTTATTTATTTCACTAAAATTTTTTGAACATGATATAGTTGTCCGTTTCCAACAACAACCAGATATAAACCAAATGGCAATTGAACGGGAATAATTGCGCTTTCGCTAATAGCTTGCTTCAGGTGTAGCTTCCCTTGCAAATCGAAAATGCTAACCGAGATATTTTCGGGCACAAAGCTTTTAAAATCAACACTTAAGTGGTTGCTGAATTGTGTTAAATTAATTTTCACGGTTTCGCTCAGGTAGTTTTTGGCTACTTTGGCCGAACTTGTAACATTGATAGCATTTTCGACACTACAGCCATTTTTATCTTTTACCCGCAATACATAATTCATATTTTTTTCGGGCACTATCACAGCAATTTCGCCCGTAGCAATCACCTGATTATTTTTCACCCACTCGTATTGATAAGGGGCTGTTCCTCCGTCTATTTCGTAGCCAACAACGCCCATAACAATCGAAACTCCTGTTGGTAATGCTTCGTTAAAAAGCGTGGCAACATGCAGTGCTTTTTCCGATTGCGCCGGTATACGTACTCGCACAACTGTTTGGGCATCAATCGTAAAGATGCAGAAAACGACAATAAATATTATAAAATATTTTTTCATAAGAATTGTATTTTTTAAATTTTGTAGCATACTTTATCCCTTTTAGAGTTTATACGTCAACTGACGGAGCTTGGGGGCTGTTTTATTTGTCGATAGCCATTACAATTCGGAATCCCAAACACTCGCAACGATAATGTTTGGCTTCGTAAACAGTTCCAATCCTAGTTATTTCGTAACATGTAGGCACCGCCGAACTTCTGTACCTTACTTTACATTCGGGCACTTCGCCCCACGATGTACTTGATTGATAGTTGCCACCACGATTCACTTTTGCAGATCCAACAGCTGGTCCAGAGGGATTTTTTGCCGCCTCGGCAGTGTAATCCGCATACCAGTCGGCACACCATTCGCTCACATTTCCGCTCATATCGAAAATTCCCAATTCGTTTGAAACCAGTGTCTTAACTTCTTTTTTGCTGTAAATGGTCGTGCTGAAGTTTGCGTCGGAGTACCAAGCTACATTGTAAATGTTATTGCTGCCGGCATATTTGTAGTTTTTCGATTTTTTTCCGCCAATAGCTGCATATTCCCATTCGGCTTCGGTAGGTAGGCGCAAATTAAACGCATTTCGCAGCCTCAACTTTGGTAAAAACTGATTGTTAATATCGTGCCACGACACATAGCTTACAGGCAGGTTGGTTTTGGTGAGTTGCGAAGTGCCAGTATAACTTGCAATGGTGTCGTAAGGTAAATTTCCCTGAATTTCTTTCCAGACACCATTTGTAATTTCGGTTTCCGAAATATAAAAACTATCTAATTGTACTTCGTGTTGGGTAAACGAATAAAAATCGGGGTCGCCCATGGTAAATTTTCCAGCTTCTACCAATATCATTTTAATCGTTTGGTTTCCAACGCTTATATTGATTGTTGGTGCACCCGCTTGCGCTACTGCAATTTCTTTCGTTTCGGTGCCACTTGTGAGTTTGAGTGTGGTTTTTCGTGGCAGCAAGGTGTTTTTGGATGCACTTATTAAAATACCCGTATTATTTTTTCCAGTAGCTGAGGTGAACGAAACCCAATCGGCAGCGCAACTAATATTCCAATCTGTTTTGGTGTTGATTAATAGCAAAATGGCATCTTTTTCAGCCGTGAATTTTAACTCAGTTGTTTCGGTGAGTGGTTTTGTTTCTACATCGGGCTCTGGCTCCGGCTCATCAATAACAGTTTTGCACGCTGTCAAAATTACAAAGCATAGTAATACTAAGTATTTGATTTTCATGGAGGTGATTTTTAACAGTCAATAGTTAATTGACAAGTTTATTTGCTTACAAAGATACTACTTATCTTCAAGTATTTGCATTCAAATCTTAGAAACTGTTTAAAAAATAATGTTAAAGTCTATTTAGCATCAGTTTAATCATTGCTAAGCGTTAAGCGTATCATATTCTCGCTTGTGTCAGTAAGAAACTCGAAATCTTTAGAAAGTCTTCGATAACTTTCAAACCATGCAAAAGTTCTTTCAACTACCCATCTTTGGGGTATAACTTGAAATTTAGGCGAATCATCTTTTCG
>JAURYY010000250.1 GCA_030653695.1 Paludibacter sp.
GTTCCATTCTTTTCCATTTCTTCACAGAAAATTGATTCGAAAACTAACCATATACCATCAACCTTGTCTTAGAAAAGAGCCATTATTTATTGTTTTACAAATATTAAAAATACGTTGGGTACAAAAGCCGATAGTCATTTATAAAAAAGTTGCATATTTCAGCACAAACAACTACCTTTGAGCTAGTTACAAAACAAATTCGTAATTCAAGCGAAATATGCAACAGCACAAAAGTACAGATAATTTATCAGAGATAGAAGTATTTGCAAAGGATTCGGACCGACTGGGGTGCAGTTGTTGGGAGTAATTTTGTTTTTTCGTGAAGATGGGCAGGTCAGCAAATTGGCATCTTCTACTTACTACCATCCTGACGTTGAAGTTTACAGACTTGATGGAAGTGTATCAAATCCGTTGGAGTATTGAGGTGTTTTTCAAAGAGTGTAAACAATACCTGAATCTTGGCAAATGCAAATCAAGTTATTTTGATGCTCAAATTGCCGACACAACGGTGACCATGTTGCAGCACATAATGCTCAGTTACTATAAGCGGATTACCCGCCGGCAAAGCTTTGGCGGACTGTTTGAAGGTATCGGCAAAGAAATGGTGGAATTGGATTTGGTGTCGAGAATAATTGATATTATGTGGAAACTTATTGAAGTAATTAGTTCGATGGCAGGAATTGACTTTATCGAATTGCAAGAATAGATGATAGAAGATGATAAAACGGCAGCACTTTTTATAAGAGTGCTACCGGATAAAGTAATCGATAAAGCAGCATAAACACAAAAAAAATGAAAAACAATTACAAACGGCTAAATATCAAATATATAAACCATATTTAGAGAACTGAAAGTGCATTTTGACAAGTCGGAAACCCTCATGTTATAAGGAAAATACTCCTCCGAAATGTAAGTGAATTAAAGACTTTTTTATCTGAAAAGACTTTTTTTTTAACAATCTCTATTAAACGGTTTTTAAACCTTAAAAAATCAAAGTCAGAAAATTTATGCAACCTATATGTTTTTTTCTTTAATTAAACTGAAATAAGTTGGGAATAGCTTTAAAAGGCATTATCTTTACGCACCGGTTGAATTTGGTCTTATCTATATTCGTTTTATATGCATTTATTAGTAACAGGTATAAATTTCAAAACAGCAGATGTAAGCATACGGGAAAAACTCCATTTTTCGGATGAACAAAACACTAACGCACTAAACCAATTAAAAAATATTGATTCAATTGACGGAAGTGTTATTCTTTCAACTTGCAATCGTGTCGAGATTTATACTTCAGTAAAAGATATAGAAAAAGCCTCGGGTGACATTAAAAACTTCATCAGCAAATATCACAATGTATCCGAAGAAACTCTTCAACCTGTAATTTATCAAAAAAACTGCCAGAATGCAGTAATTCACTTATTTAAAGTTACATCAAGTCTGGATTCGATGGTATTGGGTGAATATCAGATTCAAGGACAGGTGAGAGATGCTTATTTCAAATCGCAGGAAAACAACTCAACAAATGCCCTTATTAATAAAGTTTTTCAGACAGCTATTCAGATAGGTAAAAAAGTACGCTCTGAGACTAAAATAGGTGATGGTTCAGTATCAGTTGCAACACTGGCTGTAGACGTTATCAAACAAATTTTTGAAAACAAGAAAAATCTCAATATATTGCTTTTGGGGGCTGGAAAGATTTCAAATCTGACAGCCAACTACTTGCAGGAGCAGTTTGAAAATTGCAATATTACCTTTGCTAACCGATCCGGAGCTTCACAGATTGCAGAGCGTCTTAACGCAAAAACCATTGAATACTCGCAACGTTTTGCAGCCATAGTTGACAATGATGTGATTATTGCCTCCACCAGTGCTCCGAATCATATTATTTGCCGCCATGAGATAAATTTAATGGAAGATGCATTGCAGGGTAAGACCCACATCTTCATTGACCTTTCTATCCCGAGAAATATAGATCCTGATATCAATAAAATTGACAACTGCTTTGTTTATTCTATTGATGATATTAACAAAATGATAAACTCTAATCTTGACATGCGTAATCTTGAGGTATCAAAAGCAGAACAAATCATTCAGGATATTTCGGAAGATTATTTTGAATGGTATTCAAAGCAGTTTATCATGCCGGCAATGGCTGAAATTAAAAAGGGACTTGTAATACTCAAACAAAGCACACTTGACCTTTATGAGCCTTTCACCAACAAACTGGACGAAAACCAACAGCGAGAACTGGGCAAGTTAATGGATTCATACTCAAATCGCATTATTCGTGTCATAATGTTGAATCTGCGTAAAGCAAGCACCCGTGAAGAAATGATTTCTATAACAAAAACATTAAAAAATTCATTTACGATAGATATTCCTGAACATGAATAAAAAATTCATTGTCGCCACCCGCCCCAGCCTGTTGGCTTATACTCAAACGCAGCAAACCGTAGATTTATTAAAGGCAAAAAATCCGGATTGTGAGTTTGAGATTATCAAAATATCCACTCACGGCGATGCTGTAACCGACAAACCCCTTACCGCTTTTGGTGGTACAGGAGTTTTTGTAAAAGAACTCGAAAACGCCATTATAGAAGGAAGAGCTCATTTTGCCGTACATAGTCTGAAGGATGTTCCGAGTATTCAACCCGAAGGATTGACACTGGCAGCTTTTCCGACCCGACAAGATCCACGCGATGTGCTGCTGATTAAAGCTGGACTCAGCATTGATGAACTGGCTGACAATTGTGTAATCGGCACCGGAAGTCCTCGCCGTTCGGTTCAGGTTGCAATTTTAAAACCCAATGCCACTTTTGTCGATTTACGTGGAAATATTGACTCACGTATAAAAAAACTGGAAGATGGTATGTATGATGCAATTGTTATTGCAGCTGCAGGTTTGAAAAGATTGGAGAAAGAAATTGACCAAAATGCCTTTTTACCGGTAAGTATATGTCTTCCTGCCATCGGTCAAGGAGCTATTGCTATTGAGTGTAGAAAGAATGACAATGAAACAATAGAACTTCTGCGTACTATCAATGACTCTGACACAGAAATTGCTGTAACAGCAGAGCGCAGCTATATGAAAACCATTGGAGGCGGATGTAAATTCCCTCTTGGAGCACATGCTACTGTTCATGGTGAAAATATAGAACTATCAGTTATGTTGGGAAATCATCATACAGGACAAATTATCCGAATGAGCCAAAAAACTTCGGTGACAGATGCCAAAAAACTTGGAAAAAAATTAGGCGATGCTATAAAAACGCAAGCTGAAGAACAAGGAATTGAGATATTAAGATATTAAGATGAGCACACTAACCGGAAAAATCATTGTTTCTACTCGACCATTGATCGAGAACGACCTTATCAAAAGTCAACTCGAAACCAAAGGAGCACAAGTGTTGGATTTTCCCATGATAAGAACAGAATGTGTTGGGCTGACTGACGAATTAAAATCAGTTTTCAGTCAGCTAAATAACTATGAATGGATAGTTTTCACAAGCAAAAACGGAGTCATTAGTTTCTACGAATTACTCGGCAAAGCAGACATTGATTCAACACTCATTGCATCGAAAAAAATAGCCGTTATGGGTAAAGCTACCGGCGAAGAAGTACTTAAACGAAATGGCAATCCACATTTAATTTCATCAGGACGAAGAACTGAAGACCTATTGGTAGAAATTAAACGTGCAGTTAAACTAACTGACAAAGTGCTTCTTGTACTCGGAGAACTTGCCGAACAAAAACTTGAAAAAGACCTGAACGGAATTTGTATGGTGGAACGAATAAACGTTTACAGAACCATTGATATCAAAAATTACTCAAACGAAATATTGAATAGTATTGCACAAGATAAATACGATATAATTCTGTTTACAAGTCCTTCCGG
Organism: Paludibacter sp.; assembly: GCA_030653695.1. Taxonomy (GTDB): domain Bacteria; phylum Bacteroidota; class Bacteroidia; order Bacteroidales; family Paludibacteraceae; genus Paludibacter. Next base: position 3,896 of record JAURYY010000250.1, read on the forward strand.
ATTTCGAAATTTCCATAAAATAGCAAAACAAAATCATATTACAACCCCAATAAAAGCTGCTTGTATAGGAACAACAACTCAAGCTGAATTACTAAAAAACAATTGTTTACCGCTGGTTGTTTCACCAAAGTCAGATGCTGAGAGCTTTGCAAACGAGATTGGTTTTTTTTTAAATAACATATAAAACATTATAATAATGGCTTTTCCAGTAACACGCCTTCGCCGTTTACGCAAGAACACTATTTTGCGTGGCATGATTTCAGAAACTTCGCTTAGTGCTGACGATTTAATTATGCCTTTGTTCGTTTGTCCGGGCTCAAAGGTAAACAACCCGATATTATCTATGCCGGGGAATTCGCAACTTTCTATTGACCTCTTACTCGACGAATGTGCGAAAATTATGGCAACGGGCGTAAAGTCGGTATTGCTTTTTGGTATTCCGGAGCACAAAGACGAACATGGGCATGTGGCTTGCGAACACAACGGAATTGTACAAAAAGCCATTCGCGCTATTAAAGAGCGTTTTGGCGACGAATTGCTGATTGTAGCCGACGTTTGTAACTGTGAATATACAACACACGGACATTGCGGAACAATTGTAGACGGAGATGTAGACAATGACCTGACATTGGAAACACTTGCCAGCCAATCACTTTCGCTGGCACAGGCCGGAGCCGATGTGATTGCTCCAAGCGATATGATGGATGGTCGAGTAAAAAAAATACGTGAAATGCTGGATGCTAACGGATTCAGTCAAACGCCAATCATGGCTTACTCTGCCAAATACGCTTCGGGCTTTTACGGTCCGTTTCGCGAAGCAGCAGAGTCGGCTCCTAAATTTGGCGACCGCCGTAGCTACCAAATGAATCCTGCAAACTCTGACGAAGCCATGCGCGAAATTGCTCTTGACATAGAAGAAGGAGCAGATATGGTAATGGTAAAACCTGCTTTGAGTTATCTCGACATAATTCGCCGTTGCAAAGACACATTCAATATTCCGATTGCTGCATATAGTGTGAGTGGGGAATTTGCCATGATTAAAGCTGCCGGAGCAAACGGTTGGATTGACGAAGAACGTATCATGATGGAAGTGGTACTCTCTATCAAACGTGCTGGCGCCGACATCATCATTACCTATTTCGCCAAAGAAATTGCAGCAATATTGAATACCCCCCGCCACTAATGGGGAGCAAGAAAAGAACCCCTATCCATTAAAGGGGAATTTGGCGGCGCAAAACCAAGAAGCTTAATATAGATTGAAAACAATAAATTACAAAATAAAGCTAACTTTATTAGGGATTAGGGGTAGTATTTAATCATGAATATCGAAAATAGCAAAAAGGCTTTTAAACAAGCATCTGAAGTAATTCCGGGTGGTGTAAACTCACCTGTTCGTGCTTTCAAAAGTGTGGGCGGACAACCCATTTTGATTGCCAAAGGAAAAGGTTCGAAAATTACCGACATCGACGGAAACGAATATATCGATTTTATCAGCTCGTGGGGTCCGCTTATCCTCGGACATGCCTATCAACCTATCGTTGAAGCTATTCAACAAACAGCAGAATTGGGAACCAGCTATGGCGCACCAACCCTGCTCGAAACAGAAATGGCTGAACTAATCGTGAGCATGGTACCTTCTATCGAGATGGTTCGCATGGTCAACTCAGGAACAGAAGCTACCATGAGTGCCATTCGTTTGGCGCGCGGTGTTACCGGTCGGCCGAAAATCCTGAAATTTGCCGGTTGCTACCACGGTCATGGCGACAGTTTTTTGATTAAAGCCGGTTCCGGAGCTTTGACACTTGGATTGCCCGACAGTCCCGGCGTTCCCGAAAGCATTGCTAAAGATACATTGATTGCCAATTACAACGACCTGGCTTCTGTAGAAAAAATCTTCGCTGAGTTAGGAAACCAAATTTCGGCTATAATTGTAGAACCAGTTGCCGCCAACATGGGAACGGTGCTTCCACAAAAAGGCTTTCTGGAAGGTTTGCGCAAAATTACCGAAGACAATGGTGCATTGCTGATTTTCGATGAAGTAATTACCGGATTTCGCTTGGCTCCGGGTGGTGCTCAGGAATATTACGGTGTAATGCCAGACATAACTACACTGGGTAAAATAATTGGTGGTGGACTTCCGGTTGGAGCCTATGGCGGTAAAAAGTCCATCATGCAACAACTGGCACCTGTTGGCCCAATTTATCAGGCGGGCACATTATCGGGAAATCCGTTGGCAATGGCAGCAGGATTGGTTATGCTGAAAACGCTGAAAAACAATCCGTCCATTTACGTTGAGCTGAAACGCAAAGCCATAAAACTGGAACAAGGATTAAAAGAAAACATACAGAAAACGGGTACTAAAGCTGTTATCAACCGAGTAGGTTCGCTATTGACCATGTTTTTCACTGACCTTGAAAAAATTGAATCATTTGAAGAAGTGATGCAATCGGCGGACAAGGACAAATATGCAAAATACTTCAGTCTGGTACTCGAAGCCGGTGTTTATTTAGCACCGTCGCAATTCGAAGCAACCTTTATCTCCAACGCGCACAGTGACGAAGATATTGAAAAAGCGATTGAAGCAAGCTATCAGGCAATGTTGAAATTATGATTCAACATAAGCTTTTTATTAATAGACTTTATTCAGATTAATTTACTATACAATTGATAACAAGAAAATTACCACGAACCTGCCTGTCGCAGGCAGGTTCGTAGTTATTCTTAATTATTTGTTTATTAATGCAATAACTTTTTATTCGATATAATGTCTAATCAATGAATTAAAATGTCAAACTCCATATTTACCGATACCCTAAAAGGCGTAAAACGCGAACGACCACCTGTGTGGTTTATGCGTCAGGCCGGACGAGTACTTCCTTCTTATCTCAAACTGCGTGAACAATACAGTTTTCGTCATTTAATGCTAAATCCGGAACTGGCAGCAGAAGTAACCTTGCTGCCTGTAAATGAACTGGGCGTGGATGCAGCCATTTTGTTTTCGGACATTTTGGTCATCCCCGAAGCATTGGGCATGAGCCTGAAATTCACTGACAAAGGACCGATTTTTGACACACCACTGCAAGATGCCCCCAATCAACTGGCTTCGCTTCAACCGGATAGTTCTAAATTAGAACACGTTTATAAAGCGTTGGACATTATCAAACAACAAAAGCCAGACGATATGGCATTGATTGGCTTTTGCGGAGCACCGTTTACCACTTTTTGCTACATGGTGGAAGGAAACAGTGCGAACCACAATTTTTCGAAAGCCATTAAGCTATTCTATAATAATCCTGAAATTTCAGTTAAAATTCTGGAAATTATCACCGATTTGTCCATCGTGTATGCAACCACGCAAACCAAACATGGCATTGATGCGTTTCAGTTATTCGAGACGCATGCCGGACTGATTCCATCAGAAATGTATATTGAACGAATCATGCCACATGTGAACCGAATTACAAATGCTGTGCGAAGCAACAATGTACCGGTTATCTTTTTCCCGAAAGGACTTGGAACAGGATTGGCGCATATAAACTACGATGTAGCTGATTTTGTAGGTATCGACTGGCAATATTCTTTGAACGAAGCACGTGCATTATGCGACATCAAAGTGGGCGTTCAGGGAAATCTTGACCCACGTATTTTGGCTATCGATGATAAAAAGATATTGGAAAAAGAATTGGAAAAATACAAGGCTTTTGGACAACAAAATCTAAACTGGATTTTCAATACCGGTCATGGACTTTCGCCCGACAACAAGGTGGAAAATATAAAATTCGTAGTTGACTGGGTGAAGAATACGGATTGGGGAAGATAGCTGACAATGGATAGTTGACAATGACAATGGATAGTCGACCTTAAACTTTTTTATAAGAATTTGCACCTTTGCGTGAAAATAACAAGACATGAAAGTAACTCCCGAATTTCTAAATAAATACAATAAAGCAGTACCGCGATACACCAGCTATCCACCGGCAACCAGTTTTAGTCCATGTTTCACATCCAAAGATTTTATTCCTGCTTTAATCGCATCAAACGATGAACATCCCGAGAATATTTCTATTTACGTACATATTCCATTTTGTCCACAATTGTGCCATTTTTGTGGCTGTAATACCACAACTTTTGAAAGTGCTGCCAAAATCCGACGCTATATAGATTGTGTGCTAAAAGAAATTGATACAGTAGCAGAACATATAGACAAGTCGAGAAAAGTAACTCAGATTCACTGGGGTGGCGGAACTCCAAACTCCATTAATTTTGATTACATCGAAGAGATTATAGAAAAAATCAAATTGCATTTCCAATGGAGCGATAATCCGGAGATTGCCATAGAGTGCAGTCCTGCTTACTTGTCAATGGAAGATATTGACCGTCTGGCAGCTATTGGATTTAACCGTGTGAGTATGGGTATTCAGGATTTTAATCCGGAAGTACTGAAAGCAATCAACCGTCGTGGACCGAAATTCCCGATTGAACAAGTTATGGAACGTCTGCGTAAGAATAATTTCAAAGGTATCAACCTTGATTTGGTGTACGGTTTACCGCTTCAGACACTCGAAAGTTTCAAACAAAATATTGAAAAAGTCATAGCGTTGTCACCTGACCGCATTGTGACATTCTCGTATGCACAAGTGCCTTGGGTGAATTCGAACCAGAAAAAAATGGACGAAACTCGCATGGCCGGGCCGGAAGAAAAACTGCAAATGCTACTTGCCGGATACGAAATAATGACGCACAGCGGCTATGAAGCTATTGGCATGGATCACTTTGCCAAACCAACAGACGATCTTGCCATTGCAAAACACAGTCGCAAATTGCATAGAAACTTTCAGGGATATTGCACACGCGAAACCACAGGACAAGTATACGCTTTCGGAACATCAGGTATTTCGCAACTATGGGGAACTTATGCACAGAACCTTAAAAACCTGCATCAATACATAGATGCCATTGAGGCTACCGGACTGGCTATTGATCGTGGTTATAGCCTCACAAAGGAAGAAATCGTGATTCGCGAAGTTATTAACGAGTTGATGTGTAACGGCTATTTGAATTTTGAAGATATTGCTAAACCACTCCAATGTACTGCCAACGAAATTATATCAATCACAAACTACAATCCAGCTAAACTTGAGCCTTTCATTGAAGATGGTTTGGTGAAGATTGTAAACAATAACATTCATGTTAGTGAAGATGGTATGTTCGTGGTGCGAAACATAGCCATGCTTTTTGATCCAAATCTGACCAGCAACACCTCACAATTTTCAAAAGCGGTATGACAGGAGTACTTCTTATCAATATGGGCTCGCCTCTTACCAAAAAAGAAATGAGGCAATTCCTTTTTAAAATGTTCACTGACAAGGCTATTTTGCCTTTTCCGGAACTACCTCGCATCTTGCTGGCATTTATGATCAGCACGTTCCGACATTCCGGTTCATGGAAAAAATATCAGCAGATAGGTGGTTCAAAGTTGAAAGATTCCATGAAACAGATAAACAATCAATTAGCCGCAGAACTGGGAGAAGGTTACATGGTGACTTCCGCATATTCGTACAGCAACCCATCTATTCGTGAAGGTGTTGAAACACTACGAAACAAAGGTGTTACGGATATTAAGGTCATTACCATGTATCCGTATTCAGCATTTTCGACCACCGAAAGTGTAAAAACAGATCTGTCAAAAGTGCAATTGAAGTATCCGGAACTGAAAATGACCGAACTCGGCACTTATGGCGAAAATGAACTTTTCATTAATTATTGGGTAGATAATATTCAGAAAGCCATTGATAAATACAGTTATAAAAATCCAACGCTCATATTCAGTGCCCACGCTATATTGCAGTACAATGTAGATGAGGGTGATACTTATGTGGACGAAATTAAAGCTTCGGCCAGACTAATTTCAGAAAAACTCGGTGTAAATTACCGTGTGGCTTTTCAATCGAAAATAGGCAAACTGAAATGGGTAGGTCCGAGCACAAAAGAATGTCTGATAGACCTCAAAGCCGGGCAAATTGACGAAATCATGCTGGTGCCTGTGAGCTTCGTAAACGAAAATCTGGAAACAGCCTACGATCAAGGCGTTGAAATAGTTCCATTTGGAAAAGATGAGCTTGGATTCAAACAAATATGCCGCGTAGAAATCCCCGCCTCGCACCCGCTTTTGATAGCTACTTTTAAACAATTATTCACAAATGCATGACAAACAGTACTCAAACAACCGACATAGTAGTGCTGGGATCTGGTCTCACAGGGTTAACTACGGCTTATTACCTTCAAAAATTAAATAAAAATTTTATTGTTCTTGAAAAACAAAATCGCATTGGCGGAGTAATTCAGTCGAGTAAGGAAAACGGATTTTTGTATGAAAACGGACCAAACACAGGTGTTGTAGGTAATACTACCGTGGTTGAATTGTTTGAAGAGCTGGAAAAATCAGGAAAGGGCATAGCTGAATTAGGTGGTAAAAATGTGAACAAGCGTTTTATTCTTAAAAATGCAAAATGGGAATGCATGCCTCTCGGTCTGAAAGACGCAATCATGACTCCACTTTTTACGTTGAAAGACAAACTTCGTATCTTAGGAGAACCATTTCGCCCGGCTGGAAAAAACCCACACGAAAGTCTGGCTTCATTTGTCAAGCGCCGTATGGGTAAAAGTTTTCTTGACTATGCAATTGATCCTTTTATCAGCGGCGTATATGCAGGTGACCCCAATTACCTGATACCGAAATATGCACTGCCAAAACTGTATAATCTGGAACAAAAATACGGCAGTTTGATTGGAGGAACTGTAAAAAAAGGTTTACGCGAAAAGAAAACCGAAGCTGAGAAGAAAGTTAGTCGAAAAACATTCTCATTTGTAGATGGATTAGGTTCGCTGACTAAAGGACTTTACGAATCGGCCGGTACAGATAATTTCATATTAGGAGCTGAAAATGTCGAGGTACAACATTCTGAAAATGGCTACGCAATAAGCTATCGGAATGAATCAGGAGAAACAGTCTGCATTCAGGCAAAAAACGTAATTTCTACGCTGGGAGCTTACACATTAGAGAAAACACTACCATTTATCAACAAAAATGAAATGTCAAAAATCGATTCGTTGATTTACACCAAGGTGATAGAAGTAGCAGTTGGATTTGACAAATGGGACGGCAAAAAGCTCGATGGCTTTGGTGGTCTTATTCCTTCGAAAGAAAAACGCGACATTTTGGGTGTTCTTTATATGTCATCGTTATTTGAAAACCGCACTTCTGAAAATGGTGCGTTGATTTCAGTATTTTTAGGGGGCGTACGTCGTCAGGACTTAATGTTGTTGAATGACGAATGCGTGCGAAAAGTAGTGGAAAAAGAGCTGAAAGATTTAATGAAGCTGAAAGATTTCAAACCGGATTTATTCAAAATCATGCGTCACAACTGGGCTATTCCGCAGTATGGACTGGAAAGTGGTGAACGCTTTGCTACTATTGAAAAACTGGAAAAAGAATATCCAGGACTGCAAATTGGTGGAAATCTGCGTGGTGGCATTGGTATGGCCGACCGTATCAAGCAAGGAAAAGAAATGGCTCAGAAGGTAGTTTGAAATTTCTTCTTATTGAAAGGGTGAATCAAAGTCACCCCTCACTAAATGAGGAAAAGTCCACTTCACAACGGGAAGATACTACGTACCCAATGACGATAATAATCGGAGTCGGGTATATTATTTTTGAAAGACTAAGACTTTCCAAATCAGTTATAAATACAGTCTGGTCAGGCAGCGACACATTGTGAACCAATGCAACGGGTGTTTTCGTGTCACGTCCTTCAGCAATCGCTTTAGCTGCAATTTTATGAATCGTAGAACCAGCCATAAAACAAACTAGCGTATCTGTATTTGGCAATAGCAGGTCGGTAGTATGTCCGGTGATAAAAGCCACAGATTTAGCAATTCCACGTAATGTGAGCGGGATTTGTGTCAAGCCAGCTACAGCAATACCTGTTGAAACTCCAGGTACCACTTTTACCTTAACGCCATTAGCTTTAAGAAACTCAATCTCCTCTCCACCATGAGCAAAAATCATGGAATCGCCACCTTTCAAACGCACAACTTCATTTCCGTCGAGAGCCGCATTAAGAATAAGCTCATTAATTTCGTCCTGCTCGTGGCTGTGGCAACGTTTACGTTTCCCTACGTAAACCTTTTCACCTTTATAATTATCCAGAAAATCCTTATCCACAAGATCGTCATGAAAAATAATATCGGCTTTAGCCAAAGCCTTATCACCTGCTATAGTCAGTAAATCAGGATCACCGGGACCAAAACCTACCAATGTCACTTTTCCGTATGTATTTATATTGTCGTATTGCATAAATCTAATTCTATTATAAAAATTCCCCTTTTAGAACTTCCCGCCGGTCAGTTCCTGACCCCTGATAACCGGGTATTATCAAATAGTTTGTTATGTGTACCTGAATTTTGAGAATTTAATGTCCTTTTTGGACGATACAAAATTCGGTATTTTTCGAAATACAAACAATCGCACTGTTACGGTAAATTCATACCTTATTTGTGTTATGAAAAAATTAAAGAAATAGCACATCAACTGCCTTTGTCAATCCAAACCATATAACGAAAAAAACAGCAATGTGCTGAATCAATTTATCAAAAACCTAAGGTGAATAAGCCACAAAAGAAAAAGAACGCATAAGAGCAAAAACCGCAAATTTTCGCAAATCATAACTAATATTTCTCATTTTTTTATCACTTTAAATGGCTGACATTTTGATAGATATTAAAATACTGTATCAAAAAATACACTAATTTGAAAGATAAGTTACTAAAAAATTCAAAGGGTCTAAATCTTTATTGTTCCATCTTTAATCAACTCAGTAATCTGATTGCGCACGTCAACCGATTTGTAAACATCCTGCGCATTTGAGCTTACCGAAATAGTCAAATGTCTTTCTTTATGAATAGCAGGCGAAATAAAGTCGCACAACAGCGGAGCATCGCATATGCAGGTGAGAATACTAAGTGCATCAGCGTCTTTCTTGATTTGCTCATTCAACTCATGGTCGCCCGTGCAAACATACACAAGAAAAAATCCTTCAAGGTCACTTTTCTCGTATTCCTTTTTTACAAATGTATAAGGCAATTTGAGAATATCATCAGTAAATTCAGGTGCAATTACAGTAATGTTTTGCACAAAACGCACCATGATACTTCCTTTATGTGTAGCCACTTTCCCGCCACCAATCAAAAGAATTTTCTTGTTGGTGACATTGATGGAAATGGGTAGAAATTGTAAATCTTCTCTTTTCATTTGTTTACCCCTAAGGCACTAAGTACATACAGAAACACTAAAAAACTTTTTGTGTCAATTTGCGGTTTTTGCTCTTATGCGTTCTTCTATTAATCGTGAAAGTTTAATCCGGCTGTTGTGGCTTTGATGTAACCTTTGCGGATAACAAAATCACCAAAATGTTCATCGATTTCTTTTGTTTTAGCGTAATCAGCCAAAAGTGGCATCAGTTCTGCCAGAATTTGCTCTTCCGAAAGCATTTCTTTGTAGAGTTTGTTCAATCTTTCGCCTGTAAAGTTTGCTCCCAGATACAAATTGTATTTTCCGGGAGCACGACCCACCATAGCAATTTCAGCTAAGAACGGACGACCACAACCATTGGCACAACCTGTGATACGAATACTGATAGGTGTTTTCATGAGTCCGTTGGCAGCAAGGATTTTATCTACTTTATCAATAAATGTCGGCAAATAACGTTCGGACTCCGCAAAAGCCAATGAACAATAAGGTAATGCGGCACAGGCAATCGAATTCAGACGCATTTGTGATAGTTTGTCCGTATTCAGCACTTTATACTTTTTAAGCAGCGTGTCAATTTTTGTTTTCTGCGCTTTACTAACTTGTGCAATTACCACATTCTGATTTCCGGTGAGGATAAAAGTACCTTCGTGAATTTTGGCAATTGCGCGTAAAGCAGTTTTTGCATTGTAGCCACTTCGGTCAGCCAGCTTACCTCCTTCAACAAACACACCATAATGCCAAAACCCATCTTCGCTCTGCAACCAGCCGTATTTGTCTCCTAAGGTTTCAAATTTGTAGGATTTGGCAGGTTGCAATGTAATTCCTTTGTTACGAAGCAGTTCAGCATGGAAAAAATCCAATCCGAGACGGTCAATCGTATATTTCAATCGGGCATTTTTGCGTTCAGAACGGTTTCCGTGGTCACGCTGGAAAATCACAACACCTTCGGCAACTTCCAATAATTGTTCTTTCGGAAAAAATCCAACTAGATCAGCCACACGTGGATAAGTTGCTGTATTTCCGAAACTATAAGCCATACCGCCACCTACAGTAAGATTGTAACCAATCAGTTTTTCATCTTCAACAATGGCAATAAAGCCAAGGTCGTTTGAAAAAATATCGGTATCGTTACATGGTGGAATGGCAAGTGCAGTTTTAAATTTACGCGGTAAATAAGTTTTTCCGTACAGTGATTCTTCTTCCTTTTCGCCTCCGGCAACCAATTCGCCATCCAACCAGATTTCATGATAAGCATTGGTTTGCGGAGTAAGATGAACCGAAATACATTTAGCATTTTCAGCCACTTCGCCATGTACAGCCGATTCAAAAATATTGGCAGAGCTCATCACATTACGGTTCACGTCACCACAAGCTGCAATAGTATCCAGCAATGATTTGTTGATTTCTTGAATAGTTGTTTTCAGGTTGCGCTTTAGTACACCGTGAAACTGAAAAGTCTGGCGTGTAGTCAGTTTGAGTGTTTTATCACCATACTTATCAGCAAGCGCATCCATATCTAACCATTGTTGCGCGGTAGTTACACCACCCGGAACACGCACACGAATCAAGAAGATGTAAAGCGGTTCGAGTTTTTGTTTTTTACGTTCATCATCCAAATCGCGGTACTGTTGTTGGTAGGCCCCGTGGAATTTTATCAGCAACTGATCGTCAGCGCTTATTGAGCCAGTCAATGGGTCATTCAGACTTTCCTGAATAGTTCCGCGAAGAAAGTTGCAATTTTCTTTCAATGTTTCGAATGAAGACATCGGTGCATCTCCGCCTGCTGAAAGAGAATTATAGTTAGTATCTTTTGTGTTACTCATCTTTTTTTTCAATTGTAAATCGTAAATAATCAAATCGCACATCAATATACATCTAATTGTAATCGTTTGGTCTTTTCTAAATTTTCAACGTATTCATACGTATATTCCTTACTTAACAATCCGTATTTTTCAACAATCTTCACTAAGGTATCCTGTACATGACGAGCCATATTTTTCATATCGCCACAAATATAGAAGTGTGCACCTTCTTCAAGCCATTGAAACACTTCAGCTCCGTTTTCCCAAAGGCGGTCTTGCACATATACTTTTTTATCGCTGTCGCGAGAAAAAGCTACATCCATACGGGTTAATGCTCCCGATTTCAGAAAAGCCTGCCAATCAGTTTGATAAATGAATTCTGTTTCAAAGTTTCTGTTTCCGAAGAACAACCAGCTTTTACCCGGATTATCCGACATTTCACGGTGTTGCACAAAAGCACGGTAAGGTGCAATTCCTGTCCCTGCTCCTACCATAATGATAGGCGTTTGCTCGTATTCAGGCAATCTGAAGTCTGGATTTGATTCTATAAATACAAGGACTTTCTCATCTTCCACTGCTATTTCCGACAAAAAAGTTGAACAGGTTCCACGCTTATCACGACCGGCACTGTGGTATTTTACCACACCAACAGTCAGGTGAATTTCTCCTGGAAATGCTTTCGGGCTTGACGAAATAGAATAATAACGAGGTGTGAGTGGACGTAAAATTTTAATCAGAGTTCCTGCATCAATTTCAGCCGGATAATCCTGCAATAAATCCACAATATCACGTCCATCTAAATACGTTTTAAATTTTTCAGCATCGCTTGCCAGAGCAGCTAATGTTTCGTTCGGATAAAATTCAAGATAGCGTTTAATCACATCAGTCGTAATTTTCGACAATACTACATCACTATAAAGTGTATCATCCAGTTTCTTTTCTTTTCCGTTCACAGTTACTATTGTACCTGCATCGAGTCCGGTTTGTGCCAGTACTTCGTTGATAAGCTCTACCGGATTCACAGGAATTACGCCAGCTGCATCGCCCGGCTGATAATCAAGCCCTGCAACATTTTCAGTACCGAGTTCAAGATGAATGGTCTGGCGAGTGGAACCACGTCCGTATAATCCTACTTTCTCTAACACCAGAGCCTGAAATGGATTTTTCTTTGATACAGTAACTGTCTGTGCTTGTTGAGCAGCAGAAGTTAAAGGCGTTACTGGAGCTACAGATTGCTGACCATCAAATGCTATGATAGCTTTTTGCAACCAATTATCTGCAGTTTCTTCAAAATCAACATCGCAGGTTGCGCACTCAACGAGTTGTTTAGCACCCAATTTTCCAAGTTGCTTATCGAAATCAATACCCGTTTTGCAGAAATGGAAATAGGATGAATCACCTAATGCAAGAACGGCGTATGCAAGACCATATAGTCTCGGAGCACGTTTACTATGTATAAATTCATGTAACTCATGGGCAGAAAACGGCGGTTCACCCTCACCATGCGTTGAAACAATAACCAACACGTTCTTTTCATTTTGCAAGTCACGTGTTTTATAATCGGTCATATCTTTCAACGTTACTTTATAGCCACTTTCAGTTGCAAGTTTCTGTGCCTTTTTAGCCAGACCTTCACCGTTTCCGGTGTGTGAACCGTAAAGTATGGTTAGTTCTGTTGATGCTACATTCGATTGAATACCTTCAGTCTCTTCAAACCCTGTTTCGGTTCCTGTAGTTAAACCTGTAAAATATCCTGCCAACCAGAATAATTGCTGTTGATTAAGCGATGCTGCTATCGTTTTTAGTTGACAGACTTGCTCTGCACTAAGTGGTGATATATTTAAATTCATTCGGTTATATTTTTATTATATCTGATAATCGTTCGGAATCTCTTTTATCTTTCCAAATTTTATATTATTCCACAATCTTTCGTGAAAATAGAAAATGGCAATTTTTGAAACAAAATCAACAGTCATAATCGATAGGGCAAATTCTAATTTACCTGTTACAATCAGGGATATTAAAAATGTAGTAATCGTTCCGGTTATCCTGTACGAAATTGATTTCACGAGACTTCTATAATTTTTTTCTTTCATTATTCACTGTATATTTTCAATTTATCTTTTATGCAATCCGCATTCTTTTTGTTCGGGATTTTCCCACCACCAACGACCAGCACGAATATCTTCGCCCGGTACAACAGCTCTAGTACATGGCTGACATCCTATGCTAGGGAAACCTTTATCGTGAAGTTTATTGTAAGGCACTGATTTTTTTTTAATATAATCCCACGCTTGTTGCTCTGTGAAATCTATAAGCGGATTCAGTTTAATAAGTCCGTTAGATTCGTCCCACTCAACATGTTGCATGTTTTGGCGTGTTACCGATTGCTCCCGACGTAAACCACAAATCCAGACTTCCAGTCCTTCGAAAGCACGTTTCAGCGGATTAAGTTTACGAATCCTGCAACAAGTTTTCCGTTGTTCAATGCCAGCATAAAACAGATTGATTCCTTCGGCTTTCACCAGTTTCTCCACCTCTTTGTAATCCGGGAAAAGTACTTCAATTTTGATATCGTAACGAATGTTTGTTTTATCAATCAAACTATAGGTTTCAGGGAAAAGACGTCCGGTATCCAGCGTAAAAATGCGTGCTGATTTATCAATCTTCACTATCAAATCCGTCAACACCTGATCTTCAATACTCAGACTGGACGAAAGCGCAATTTTATCTTTATATTCATTCAGAAAAAACTTCAACGCATCTTCAGGTGATTTTCCTTTTAACTGTTTATTTAATTGTTCTATTCTTTCTTTCATTTCTACTCTTATTTGCGTTTTTTGCGTAATTTGCATTCAAAAACATTCATCAAATGGCAAATGAATCGTCTTCCAAATCATGTACAATCATCCCCGCTCCCACTGTTTCGAAAGTATTCTCGTCAATCAGCACCAAACTACCCGTTACACGGTTTTCGCTGTACGAATCGTATTTCAGCGGTTTAAGCGTTTTGATGGAGATATGTGCAATATCATTCATTTTTACTGTTTTATCATCAATGATATTTTCCAGCGTATTGATATTTACTTTGAAATGAACAACTTTAATAATGGCACGCGTTTCTTCAGTTGCATGGCGAATGATATATTTTCCTCCTTCGTTCAGCGGGCGATGATTCAACCAGCAAATAAGCAGTGATACATTTGCACTCACCGTAGGTTGCGGCTCCGATGTTTTTACAATTAAATCGCCACGACTTACATCAACATTATCTTCTAACCGAATGGTTACCGATTGTGGCGTATAAGCTTCTTTCAACGATTTTGTTCCTTCATCGATAGCAATGATTTTTGATTGTGTTTTTGAAGGTAGCACAGTTACTTCGTCACCAACGCGGAATGTTCCACCTGAAATACGTCCGGCATAGCCACGATAGTCGTGGAAATTGTCGCTGTGTGGGCGAACAATAAACTGAACCGGTAAACGGGCAGGTAAATTATTTTCATCCTTACGCACAGGTAATGTTTCGAGTAGATGCAATAAAGTTTCGCCTTTATACCACGTATTTTTGTTAGACGCAACAACCACATTATCGCCATCGCGAGCCGAAATAGGAATGAAGACGACATTCTTCAATTTCAAAATCTGAGCAATTTCTTCGTATTCCCTTTTGATTTTATTAAAAACGTCTTCCGAAAAATCGACAAGATCCATTTTGTTGACAGCCACAACCACATTAGGAATTTGCAACAGCGAAGCAATGTATGAGTGACGTTTACTTTGTTCAATAATCCCGTTGCGGGCATCGATAAGAATAATAGCTACATCAGCAGTAGATGCTCCTGTAACCATGTTACGCGTATATTCAATGTGCCCCGGAGTGTCGGCAATAATAAACTTACGCTTAGGTGTAGCAAAATAGCGGTACGCCACATCGATGGTAATTCCCTGCTCACGCTCAGCACGCAGTCCATCTGTAAGTAACGCCAGATTCACTTCCTCGCTACCTCCGAGTCGTTTGCTGGCATCTTTCACTGCCTGCAACTGATCTTCGAAGATGGATTTGCTATCGTAAAGTAACCTGCCGATTAATGTACTCTTTCCGTCATCCACACTTCCGGCAGTACTGAAGCGTAGTAATTCCATATTTAAATAGCCGTTTGTATTTTTTGTTGGTATTGACATACTCTTTTGTTTCAATTGTGAATTATGAATTTTTAATTATGCACTGATCAAAAATATCCCGCTTTCTTCCTATCTTCCATAGCTGCCTCCGAACGCTTATCATCCGACCGTCCACCACGTTCAGTGATACGTGAGCTGGCAATCTCGTCAATAATATCTTCCAATGTATTAGCGGAGGAAAGTGTGAGACCTGTACAAGTTATATCGCCAATGGTACGACAACGAACACGTTTTACTTCAATTGTTTCCGATTCGCGGCGTGGCATTTCGGGCAGAGCAGCGTAAATAATTCCATCGCGTTCAAAAACTTCGCGTTCGTGGGTGTAGTAAAGCGAAGGAAGCGGAATGTTTTCCTGCAAAATATATTGCCATACATCCATTTCAGTCCAGTTACTGATTGGGAAAACACGAAAATGTTCTCCTATTTGTTTTTTGCCGTTGAAGATATTCCAGAGTTCGGGGCGTTGGTTTTTTGGATCCCACTGACCGAATTCATCACGGTGCGAAAAGAAACGCTCTTTGGCACGGGCTTTTTCCTCGTCCCGACGAGCACCACCCAAAGCTGCATCGAATTTATATTTCTCAAGCGTATCGAGTAGCGTTACTGTTTGAAGCTTATTACGACTTGCTGAGAAACCTTTCTCTTCCACCGCACGTCCCTGAGCAATTGATTCTTCCACCAAACCAACAACCAGTTGTGCACCTAACAATTTTACCAAATCATCCCGATATGTAATGGTTTCCTCGAAGTTATGTCCCGTGTCGATATGCACGAAAGGAAACGGAATGGCAGCCGGATAGAATGCTTTATAGGTCAGATAAGCCATAACAATTGAATCTTTTCCACCTGAAAAAAGCAATACCGGTTTTTCAAATTGCGCAGCTACTTCACGGAGTATATAAATGGATTCGGATTCTAATTCTTTGAGGTGAGTCAGTCTGTTAATTATCATATTTTGGTTATTTGGATTTATATGCTGCAAAATTACAGCTATCCAGAAACCTTCACAATACCATTCAGGGGTTATATTTATACCATAGTTAGGGTATAAAATAAGGAAGAGATACAAAATATAATAATATTATTGCAAAAACGGTAATATATAACGCATTTAATTCAAGACATGGAAGATGAACTCAAAATGATAAAATTGAATCTGCTCAACGTAGGTAATAATTTTAAGGAAATTAAAATAACAGCATTAACCAATACTCAAAAACAGATATTGACTTTATTAAATATCGATAGCGCCAATCTAACATTGTAGCAACGAATCGAAAAAAATATCGGCTCAAACGACCACCATTCATGGATTTTTGCATTTAAAATGCGTTTCAAGGGTCAAAACCCGTTAACCGCACTAAGCACTGCTGCTTGGTTTCGGGCGGTTTGGTCAAGTCGGGTTTCCCCGATTGCTATCGGGATTGAGCGGTTGCATCTTTTTTTTGTATTGGCTGCCCAATATGCCATAATACCATATTTTCACAAATCGCAGTGGCAATATACCCCGATAGCTATCGGGGCAAAAGCACCGCAGGAACTCCACACCGCTTAAAGTGGCGGGTTTCACGTTGGCTTCGTCCTTAAAATCTTTGTACAAAAAGGTTACCCACGCTCGGTCAATGTGTTTGATATGTGCATTGCTAATGGCTACACGGTGCGTGCATTGACCTCGGTACTATATCATTTACTTTGTCTGTTACAACTTAGCCTGGGGTTTATTTCAAGCCCATTTAAATTCGCCAACAAATATGCATTTAAATACCAATATATCCAATCTCACTCCTGTTTTGGTAGTATCTCCGTTTGCGACTTATTCTCCTCAGGGAGCACAAAATTTTTCTACACCCAAAAACTATATTGTAACTGCCCAAAATGGTACTCAAAAATCGTACACTGTATCAGTTCAACTTATTGATATGGTTTTCAATGGTCCATTTCCTTACGAAACCATTTCCCCAGCCGGTTTTATCATTCCCAGCTGGATGAGTTCGCCTAACGTTGGCGGAATTGTATTTAACGATCCTTATGGTACTCCTACAACTGGATCCGACAAAGTACTTTGGTATGATAATCAAACTGAAATTGACGCTGCTACGGCATAAGTTATACGAATTGCAACAGCAGCCTCCATCGAATTTGATGTTTCAAACTGTAGTAAAATCACTGTTGGACTGTCGGCAACTGGTACACGTACTTATCAGCTTTATGTAAATGGCGAATTAAAATTAAGTTCTCCGGCAACTGCACGTGATACAAAAGTTTTGCTCTCCTATGATGTAAATTCCAATGTGCGTACTTTAATCAGTATAAAAACCTTAGAAACTGCAAGTGCAGCAACCTTGGGATATTTGAAAATTGAAGGAATAGGAACAGATGTTGCGCAAGTTCGACTTGCAGGTATTAGTTTTGATGGTCAAATAATTCGCAATGAAAATAAGTTGGATTTAAAAGTTTTCGATGCATTGGGTCGCCTAATTATTTCTTCGATAGAGGATGTAAACATGAAATCAAATCCAAAAGGGTTATATATCATCAAGAGTAATTACGGTACAATGAAAATTATTCTGACAAAATAAAGAGTTTAATATTAAAAACAAAAATGATTATCCGCAATTAACACATCATTTCAATGATTATCTGTATTTCATGTTTTTTTCGAACTGATATTTTGGGGCGTAGCCCAGAAATCTTCGTAGTATAATGAGATGATTCGAGCAAAGGGGCTTTAGCCCTGAT
>JAURYY010000252.1 GCA_030653695.1 Paludibacter sp.
GTTCCATTCTTTTCCATTTCTTCACAGAAAATTGATTCGAAAACTAACCATATACCATCAACCTTGTCTTAGAAAAGAGCCATTATTTATTGTTTTACAAATATTAAAAATACGTTGGGTACAAAAGCCGATAGTCATTTAATATATTTTATTTTATAACGAAGTGATGATTCTTATTCAGTTGCAAAAATAATTATTTTTTTGTATAAATCTTCTGTTTTTTGAAAATCTACACTCAAAAGATTAAATTGCAAACGTTTGCGTTATTTATTTCCCAAAATGTCATCGATCTATTATTGCCAATATTAAAAATAAATTTGAAAAAAATAAATCATCTATTATTAATTTTAAAATTTAAAGTTATGAAAAAAATTACTTTTTTATTTTGTGCCATTTTTATGGTAAGTGTCAGCATTTTTGCTGCTAATTTAACAGTTACAGGAAGTTTCCTCGGTAATAACTGGGTAAATAATGCTGCAGATTACTTGATGACACAAATTGGAACTACAAACGTTTATTCGCTTGAAAAAACACTTCCTGCGGGAACTTATGAATTTAAAGTGTTTTACACCGGAACATGGAATGGAGCTGCCGGAGGTACAAATGCAAAAATCACTTTAACTGCAGAAAAAACAGTGAAATTTTATGCTAAAGACAATGGCACAACCATTGATTTTGTGTGTGACGCACAAGAATTATACGTGATTGGCGCTACTGTTGGAGGTTGGAGTGCGTCGAATATGAAAGCAATGACAATGACAAGCACTGATGCAACTTATACAGCCGATGTAGTAGCCGGTGATTATAAAATTGTCAGTTTAAATGGAACCACCATTGTATGGGATTTCGTAACACCAGCCAATCAGAATGTTGGCGGTTCGGGAAACTACACAATTAAATTGGATTTTGTAACTTTTGCAGTTACCGCCACCAATAAACCTTCGATTACAAGTGTTTCAAATTCGTACATTTTTTTAGGTGAAGACCCTGCAACTGCCGCCTGGTACAATGGCAGCGCAACTGCTCAACCAGAGGGTTTCAACGGAAAAAATTTAGGATCGGTATTATCGCCTATCTTCATTGGTGGTGAGATACAAACAGCACCCGTAATTTCGGGAGTTACCGTTAAAATGTTTTATCAGATTGACGAATTAGCCGTGAAAGAACTTATTCTACCATTCGAATCGAATAATGGAACTACTTCAACAAAATGGAAAAGCACAGCAGGAACAAATGTATTTACAGATTATTCATTGGTCAGAGGCACAGCTTATACATTGAAAGTCTGGTTCAATGCTACCGATGGGACAGCTACTTTGTGGGACAGTAATAATTCCGCTAATTATGTGGCATCTTTCACTTACGATTTAGGTACAGGAATTAATCCATCTCCATCTTCGGTTCGTATTTTATCTGAATCGGGCATAATCAAAGCAACTTTTAATGGTTCTGCACAAGTTGAATTGTTCACGTTCAATGGTCAGTTGGTAAATAAAACAAATGTCGAAAATAATTATTCTCAGTCCGTTAAATCAGGGGTTTACCTACTTCGCATCAATGGCGAAACACAAAAAGTAATCGTCAGATAAACTATCGTCAAATCACATTTAAAAAAGTCTGTTCGAGTAATTCGCAACAGGCTTTTTTTGTTTTTTGTATTTAACCTTTCACAACCCCTCATTTTTATTTATCTTTGCAATCTTTAATTTCTTCGAAATTAATAAATTATTACCTTGAATTATAAATGATTGCATTTCAATAAGCCAATTGTAAATTGTAAAACTTGTCCGTCCAATGACGGATGTAAAAATTGTAAATAAAAAAAAATGGAACTCGCAAGCAAATACAACCCCACTGACATCGAATCGAAATGGTATCAATATTGGTTAGATAATGGATTTTTCAGTTCAAAACCCGATGGTCGTGAACCTTATACAATCGTTATACCGCCGCCAAATGTTACGGGTGTACTTCACATGGGACACATGCTCAACAATACCATTCAGGATGTATTGGTGCGTCGCGCGCGAATGCAGGGCAAAAACGCCTGTTGGGTTCCGGGTACCGACCATGCTTCCATTGCTACTGAAGCCAAAGTTGTGTCAAAATTAGCTTCCGAAGGAATTAAAAAAACTGATTTGTCGCGTGACGAGTTTTTAAATCACGCTTGGGATTGGACACACAAACACGGTGGAATTATTCTGGAGCAATTGAAAAAACTCGGCGCTTCGTGCGACTGGAACCGAACAGCTTTCACTATGGACGTAGCACGTTCAGAAAGTGTTATAAAAGTTTTTATTGATTTATATAACAAAGGATTGATTTATCGGGGCGTTCGCATGGTCAATTGGGATCCGAATGCATTGACAGCTTTATCGGACGAAGAGGTGATTCACAAAGAAGTGGTTGGGAAACTTTATTACGTTAAATATAAAATCGAAGGCGAAGAAGGGTATATTGCAGTGGCAACAACGCGTCCTGAAACAATTTTTGGCGATATAGCAGTCTGCATCAATCCCCATGATGAAAATACAGCCGCATTGAAAGGCAAAAAAGTTATTGTTCCGTTAGCCAACCGCGTTGTCCCGATTATTGAAGATGAATATGTGGATGTTGAATTTGGAACAGGTTTCCTGAAAGTAACACCGGCTCACGATATAAACGATTATATGTTGGGCGAAAAATATAATCTCGAAACTATTGATATTTTTAACGACAACGGAACGTTAAATGCTCATGGTTTGCAATATGAAGGTATGGATCGTTTCGATGTTCGAAAACAGATTGAAAAAGACTTAGAAGCAGCCGGATTGCTCGAAAAAACAGAGCCTTACATCAACAAAGTTGGTTTTTCGGAGCGTACCGATGCAATTATCGAGCCCAAACTGTCGATGCAGTGGTTCCTGAAAATGGAAAATCTGGCAAAACCGGCTTTGGAAGCGGTTATGAGCGATGATATTCAGCTTTATCCGGCCAAATTTAAAAACACCTATCGCCATTGGATGGAAAATGTAAAGGACTGGTGTATTTCACGTCAGCTTTGGTGGGGACACCGCATTCCGGCGTATTTTCTGCCTCAAGGCGGTTTTGTAGTTGCTATCACCAAAGAAGAAGCGTACCAAAAAGCATTATCAATTGTCAATTATGAATTATCAATTGATGATTTGCGTCAGGATGAAGATTGCCTTGACACCTGGTTCTCATCGTGGTTGTGGCCCATTTCGGTTTTCGATGGCATCAATCATCCTGAAAACGAAGATATCAAGTATTATTATCCAACGAATGATCTGGTTACTGCTCCCGAAATTTTATTTTTCTGGGTAGCCCGAATGATTATTGCCGGATATGAATATAAAGGCGAAATGCCATTTAAAAACGTCTATTTAACGGGAATTGTACGCGATAAATTAGGTCGAAAAATGTCAAAATCATTGGGTAATTCTCCCGATCCGTTGGATTTGATAGCGCATTACGGTGCCGATGCAGTGCGATTGGGCATGTTACTGACTTCGCCTGCCGGAAACGATTTACCTTACGACGACAGCCTTTGCGAACAAGGTCGCAACTTCAACAATAAAATATGGAATGCTTTTCGGCTTGTAAAAGGTTGGAACCTCCCCCCAACCCCCTCCGTAGGAGGAGGAGAAATACCTCAACCGGAATCCGCAAAAATAGCAATTAAATGGTTCGATGCTCAATTGAACCAAACTTTGCTTGAAATAGACGATTTATTCTCAAAATACCGTTTGTCTGAAGCATTGATGGCGGTTTATAAATTGTTTTGGGATGAATTTTCTGCCTGGTATCTCGAAATGGTAAAACCGGCATACCAGCAACCCATCGACCGCACAACTTATGAAGCTACACTTGGTTTCTTCGATTCGTTATTGAAAGTATTGCATCCGTTTATGCCATTTATCTCCGAAGAACTTTGGCAAGCATTGGAAAAACGCAAAGAGGGAGAAAGCATCATGGTAGAATTGCAGCCGAAAGCTACTGCAGTTGACGAATCTTTGATTGCTAATTTTGAATACGCCAAAGAAATCATAGCCGGAATTCGTGCCGTTCGATTGCAGAAAAATATTCCAAACAAAGAAGTGCTGAGTTTGCAGGTAATTGGACTACACAATTCAACTTTCGATGCTGTTATTGCCAAACTTGGTCATCTAATTGCTGTTGAAAATGTAACCGAAAAAACCGCAGGTTCTATTTCATTCCTTGTGGGAACTACCGAATTTGCCATTCCGATAGGAAGTCTTATTAATGTGGAAGAAGAGATTGCCAAAATGGAAGCTGAAATCAACTACTTTGAAGGCTTTATCGAATCGGTTATGAAAAAACTGGGCAACGAACGCTTTGTGGCAAACGCAAAACCGGAAGTGGTAGACGCAGAACGCAAGAAAAAAGCAGATGCTGAACGCAAAATAGCTTCGCTGAAAGAAGGAATTGCAGCTTTGAATAAATAACTGAGATATCGAGCAGCTCCCACCGTCATTCAGGCATTAATAGTGCTCCTCTCACCTCTCACCTCTATATTTAAATTATACGACAAAAGTAACATTAGGTCGAAATATTAAAGGAAAAAAATTCTTTTTTAAGAGGCATTCGAAATTTACTATGCAAGAATTGGAAATTCTTTATAAAACCTTAGCAAATTTATGGTTTCAATACGCAATTTTGTTTTGACAAACTTCTTCGTTTCCTCATCCATAAGTTCTCCCAAGCCATTGAGTAATCCTTTATCTGTCATCGATTCAAGTTGATTTATACATTTTTGCAGATAATCGGCAAATGCCATTTCCATACGTGTCTCCACTAATTTTGTATTAACCGGAGTTCGTTGTTTCAAAAAAAAATAACTATCAAAAATGTCACGATTTGTAACAGCATCCCGATCGAGTAAAGCACACAATTTATGGGCAAACATATCAGACAAACACATAGTCAAAATATTGATCCCCAATAAGTTTTTTATTTCGTAATGATTATCAAACAGACGATTTGAAATTTCGACCTTTAGTTTTCGTTCTCCAAAACCATAATCCAAAACAATAATTTGCCCGTAAAACTTTTCTGCTTCATCATAAATTGTTCCGTATTTCAACAAAATGGTTCGGACTTTTTTATAAACAATTTCATTTTTAGTTGGTTCGAGCAAGTTAAAGTCCAGATCAATTGAGAATTGAGGTAAATTATAAAAGAACATCAATGCTGTTCCGCCTTTGAATCCCAAATAATTTGACAACTCAATATCTGAATAAATATCCTTCAAAATCTGAAGCATATAAAATTTGTGCTTATTTAAATCGATCATTTTGTTAAAAGTTTTAGCACCCTGCGGATAAGGATTTTTGATTTGTAAATTGGCAATAATTTGAAAACCAAATCTTTGTTTAACGGATTAAGATTGTCGAAATATTGCTCACCATTAAGATACAATGAATCCAAAAACGCTCTTTCGGGCGTTGCAATGTTTACGCCGTTACTATTACGCTCAATCCCGCCGGTATCGACCAAAATCTCACCTTTAATTTTTCTGTAAGTGTATTCAGTCTGATCAATTTTGATGCTGCGGCTTAAATAACTAATGGATGAAATTTGTGAGTTAAACTGAAAAATAATACCGGCTTTTTGCAATACATAATCAAGGGAAATATACGATGGAATAAAAACACGACCTGCCATTTCCTCTTTATCGTAATTTGTTTTTGTATAAATGCCTTTGCGGGGGTTTTGAATTTTATTTGCTCTGACAAAATAATTTAATTTTTTATTCAAAGATTCAAAATTTACTTCCCCCAAAAGCATAGATATATCATTCAATCGATAAACCGATCGGGTATCATTATAAAGTAAAAATATTAAATCAGTGGCGATTTTCTGTGAACTGTACATGCTAATTAATCGTATTTATGGTTCACAAATATAATATATGATGGTGCTTTTTCCAAATAATTAATAATTTATTTACTTATCAACGAATATGGTTGACTTTTTCTTGTTAGTTCATCTCGAAAACTTTAACTTTGCAATCAATTCTAATCAGTAAACAAATGACTTCCACCAACCAACAACTCACACACTTTACTTGCGAAATTGCCCGATCAGTGGGTAAATTTATGGCTAACGAACGCAAGAACTTCGATGACAGCAAAATAGAAAACAAAGGTTTGCACGATTTAGTGAGTTATGTTGACAAAGAAGCCGAAAAACAGATCATTGAAGCATTACAAAAATTGTTGCCCGAATCGGGTTTTATTGCCGAAGAAGGAACAAATGATAAAAAGGGCGAGCGCTTTAACTGGGTAATTGATCCACTTGATGGCACTACCAATTTTATTCAGGGAGTTCCCATTTACGCGGTGAGTATTGGTTTATTGGATGGAGATGAATTAGTGCTTGGTGTGGTTTACGAAGTGGGTCGCGATGAATGTTTTTATGCATGGAAAAATGGTGGAGCTTTTCTGAATGGCGAACCTATCCATGTTTCGAAACGTAGTAACATTCACGAAGCGTTATTGGCAACGGGATTTCCATACAACGATTTCAGCAAAATGGATACGTACATGAAATTTTTAGAATGGACAATGAAAAATGCACGTGGAGTACGCCGTTTAGGTTCTGCCGCCGCCGATATGGTTTACGTGGCTTGTGGCAGGTTCGATGCCTTTTGGGAATACGACCTCAAACCCTGGGATGTGGCTGCCGGAACGGTAATTGTGAAAGAAGCCGGAGGAACGGTAACGGATTATAAAGGTGGCGATAATTATTTGTTTGGACGCGAAATTGTGGCTACAAATGGTTTGCTAAAACTACCCCTAACCCCTGAAGGGGGACTAAGATACTTTTGTTAACAACTTATTATTTGTTAAAATTATAAATCATACAATACTAATTCAATTCCCCTTTAGGGGGTAGGGGCGAACGATATTCAGCCAAAGATGAAAAAGCCAACACGTATTCACACGCCATCGGAATTGTTTTCGGTCTGATGGCCGGCACTTTTTTAATTCAGAAAGCCATTGTTTCAGGGAATAGTTGGGCAATTGTGAGTGATGTAGTTTTCATTATTTTCATGATTACCATGTACGCTTCTTCCACATTTTATCATGCTGAAAAGAACGAATTAAACAAACCACTTCGTCGAAAGTTTGATCATGCAGCCATTTATGCCCAGATTGCCGGAAGTTACACGCCTTTCACGCTGGTTGTTTTGAGAGAAAACGGTGCGTGGGGTTGGTCGTTGTTTGGAGTAATCTGGGCTGCGGCAGTTTTGGGCGTTTCGCTAAGTTTTATGAATCTGAAAAAAGGAAGCAAACTGGAAACTTTTTGCTATGTGGCAATGGGCTGGGTGGTTGTGGTGGCTTTCAAACCACTGATGGATTCACTTTCTCTAACAAATTCAATGAATGTGCTGTGGTGGTTAATTGGTGGTGGACTTTTCTATACGGTTGGTGCGGTACTTTATCAGTTTAAGAAAATTCCTTATATGCATGCCATCTGGCATTTATTCGTGCTGGGCGGAAGTGTGTGCCATTTCGTGGCGATTTGGGAAATAAAGATATAACAGGAAACAGGAAACTGTTGTTTAGAACCTGAAAACAATCTATCTTTGCAAATGCAAAAATTTAAACAAATAAAAACAGACGGTAAAATAATTCTCTAAATATTGGAATTTTGCACATACGTAATCTCTGGAATTTAAACTAATATCTTATTTCTATTATGGACGAAAAAATAGAAAATTCTGAGAAGATTGTTCAATTTTGGAAGGAATCATCCAACCAAAATTATGAAACAATGCAACATTTAATGCAGTCGAAAGATTATAATTGGTCATTGTTTTTGGGGCATCTGGTTATTGAAAAACTGCTCAAAGCACATTACGTAAAAAAAACATCAGAAGCACCCACTGTTCATTCATGATTTGTTGCGATTATCACAAAAAGTAGAACTTGAACTTACCGAAGAACAAGAAGAATGGTTAGACGAAATATCAACATTCAATTTGAATACACGATACGATAATTACAAACAAGAATTTAGAAATCGGTGTACATTAGAATTTACGACCTATATTAAAAATCAAACCCAAATCTGCTAATATTGCAGGTTTGCAAGTTGCCGATTTAGTGGCTTTTCCCTTGTGTAGATATGCTCTGAAATACTATAAGTTAAAAGAAGATGGTAGGGAAACGTTTAATGAGCAAATGATGGAAGTTTTGAAAACAAAAATATCTAAGAAAGAAAATAAAATGGATGGTTATGGGTTAAAGAAATTACCCTGATAAAACGGAAAAACCCCGTTACCGGGGTTTCCAAAGGCATTACAACCTTCCACCTTCGCATACACGAATTGATGCAAAAGTAATACATTTTTAGGCTAAACCTATTTTCAACAGTAAATGTAACAATAATTAAGATTTAATACGCATTAAAACAATTTTCAACATACTAAAATAGCATTCTGCTATTGTTCGCGTCCCCCTGAAACCTGAGAAATTTCTTTTTTAGCGAACACACACAGAAATGGAGTAATAAGCAAAATGCTCATGCCGACCGGCGTGGACTTTTGACTTATCATTTCTGTGTGG
>JAURYY010000266.1 GCA_030653695.1 Paludibacter sp.
TTGTGGATCATTGACTGCACCCAACTCAGCGAACATATTGAATGGCTTACCGAACGCATTGCCAAACGAGCTGAAGGTAAAAAAATAATACTTATTTTTAATAAAATTGATAAAATTCAAGGAGAAGAAATAGAAGTATTAGAACAACTTTTTGAACAATATAAAGGGGAACGATTGTACATTTCGGCCAAAAACCGCATTAATACAAACGAACTTGAGAAAGCACTTATAAATGCAGCTCAACTGCCCGAAATACAACCCGGCGATGTGGTGGTAAACAATATTCGGCATTACGAAGCATTACAAAAATCCTTAGCAGCTATTCAACGGGTATCAGAAGGACTCGAAAATGGAATTTCGGGCGATTTTCTGTCGCAGGATATACGCGAATGTATGCATTACTTAGGCGAAATTACCGGACAAATATCAAATGATGAAATACTGGGGAATATTTTCGGAAAATTCTGTATCGGAAAATAGAACTTAATATTTACCAAGTATCACCAAGTGATAGCCTCACTCCAAGTGAGACTATCACTATACTCGATTTATTCTCCGAACTTCAATAAAAATTCGGGATTAATGGCTTTAAAACTTACTCTGTTATTGCTAAAATTATTGTCCGACAATTGCAAGTCAATTTTATCGGTTATGGGGCGAATAACAATGCCTTCTGCCCATACTTCGGGGCAAATTATACTTTTTCGGACCCCCATTTTTACGATAGCATCTATATCGTTTTCCAACTCATAATCTACCGAAACAATGGGCACCATGGGCAATTCCAAAGTCGAAAGGAGATGCTGAAAATCGCGAAAATTAAGATATTCGAATTTATCAATATCAAAAGCATTGAAAAAAAGTATGGTTTGACCTCGCAAACGCAATTTATTGCTTTGGATGCCTTCGCCAACCAACTCGCCTTGCAATGCAATGTTTTTGCTTAATGAGCGCAGTTTGTTTTCAACATCCAACTGCCTCGCTACTTTCCAAAGGCTGTTTTCATCGTCTTCAATCAACTCTAAATTTCGACTACAAACTCCAAATTCACCATTGTTGATATAATAGGTTGCGGAGCTACCATCCACTTTTTCGGTTATGTAACATTTTTCGCCCTTGTACTTGTCCAATGTGCTTTGCAGTACCTGTACTCTTGTTTCATCGGTTTTGGGGATAAATGACGGAAACCGTCCCTTTGCTTTACCGCTCAGGCAGGCCGGAATAGGCGGTTCGTACTTTGTAACTCCCAGTACTTGGGTGCAGTCAGCTCCTTCTTCAATATTGAAATCGGTGGGCAAAAATTGCAATGGAAAACAAATTCCCTGCGACACTTGCCCTCTTAACCGTACCGTTCGGATGCGCATTCCGCGCGACTTCAGAAATTCAAATTCGGGTTTGTCAGGCAAAACGCTATCAATTTCGACATAGATTGCCAAATCGCCCACGTTGAATTCTCCTTTTTTCACTACTAACTGCCAACCCAACACGGTGGCTTTTTCGATGGCATCAGCTCCTTCGATGGGTTCTAATGCTTTAATTTTTTGGATACTTGCTAAATTTCTCATGATTATTTTTTATCGACATTTGACAAATAAAATAAATTAGGAATTGTCAACAATTAATATGCTCGTGTATTATTTGTTGATATATTTATAATCATGCATATATGATACTATGTTGAGTACTTTATTAATTGACAATTCCTTAGTATATTTCGATTGTCCATTTTTTATTTTAAAATGGTTGTAACACAATTGGGGAACAAATATATAAATAATCGGCTATCGGAATTTGCAACCAATATGATTTTTTGAAATTCTTTTTGATATTTATTATTTGCACTACTTTAATGCTTTGCTTAAAAAATAACGTGAAGCAGCCAACACTACAATCCCACCCGGAATACTTGCCCAAGCTGCTCCCTCTAAACCGAAATAATAAATCGATATACTGCAAACTATTAAATTAAAAATCAGGGATATCAGACTTATATATGCATTGTAATGAATTTTTCCAAGACCAAAAATGGCTGCACTCTGCAGTTGTATCATCTGTCGGATACTCCAACCAATGGACAGAATTCTAAAATAGTGAATCGATTCATTGTATTTGGCATCGAAAAAAAATTCAGTAAAAGGCGTGATTATTAGTTGAGCCAACACTAAAGTTATTAGAACAATCAAATAGAGTTGTTGGTTGTAACGGCTGAATGTTTTTATAAACTCAGGTTTATTATGAGCCAGACCAGAGAAAAAAGGAGATGTAATTTGCTGAACAGTTGCGGGGAAGATTTTCAACATTGTAGTCATTGTAAGAGCAAAACTGTAAAATCCAATTTCATTCATATCCTTTATTAAGTAGCTTATCAGAAAAATATCGATGTAAACTGATAATTCGGAAAGAAGATTAGCATACATCGAAGGACGGGCATATTTCCAATGAATAGAAAAAAAAGATTTTAAAGTTATAATGCTGAAATTGAAAGACATATCTTTTCTCAGAATCCTGATACTCACAAATAACATAACAATAAAACTCAGATTAAAAGCGATGTAATAACCTTTGATTCCAAACCAATATGCCATTAAAACTATTGCCACAATAGCAATTATTTTATTTGTGATAGTAATTTTCGACAAAAGTTTGATTTGCTTTACTGCCTGAAAATAGGAAATAAAGACCATAAAAAGTGAATTGCTAATGATCGGGAATAACCCGATGGGAATTAACCAACCAATCAGCGCATCCGCTGAAAAAACGGCAAAGTAATTTAATATTAATACAATAATATAAATTGTAGTTGTAGATATTAAAGTGAAAAATACCGATGAACCAAATAATTTCATTCCCTCTTCCTTACTGCGATTTTCGGAACAAAGTTTGAGTGTAGAAGTACCAAATCCCATGCCGGCAATTACCGAAAAAACCGAAAGAAAAGTTTGAATAATTTTGATACGCCCAATATCATCGGGCGATAAAATTCCTGCCACAAAAAGTTGCGAAGCAAAAGCCACCGTCTGAATTAATACATTGGCTGACAGCAGATGAAAGAAACCTTTCCGCTTAATCTCTTTTAGCAATAGTTTGAAGTAACTTTTTTTATTCATTAAAAATTTGCAACTAAAATGATGTTTGAAAAGCAATTTGGTTCAAAATACAGAGGTATGCCAAAAATCATTTTCAAACGTTTCACTACAGCTTTTATCAGGGGTAGTTTTACCCTTTCCACAAAATAAATTTCGGGCTGACGATAACCGCTTTGAAGTATTATTTTTGTAAGTGTGAATGGCGAAAACCAATACCTGTGATCGGTATTTATATTTTCTTTATTACCATATATATCTTTTATGGTTAACAAATTAAAAACATTAGGGGCTGAAATAATTATTTTATCAACCTGTTTTCCATATTTTGTACGAAGCTCATGTAAAAAAGCCACCGGATTATCCACATGTTCAATAATTTCGCCCAATACCATATAATCCCATTTTTTTTCGGCTTGAAGCAATAGTTTATCTGTTTCAATTCCTGTTAAATACACATTGTTTATATTCAATTTTTCATTGATATACTTTACAGCTTCACTATTAATATCCACCCCTGCACACTCGGCTGTCGATTTGTTCAGTAAGCCATGTAGCCATTTTTTGTTTTTTATTTTTTCGTCGATAAGGGGCAAATGATCAGCACAGCCAACATGAATTATCCGTTTATCGCGTGTCAGGTCAATGATTTTCTCAATGCGTGTGAGGTCGGGATATTTCCGGTCGGAAAAATGAATATCGAGACCTGAAGAAAATTTCTTACCAATCAGAAATTCATTGATTTCATTGCTGAATTTCATAAGTTTTTAATTTGATTATAATGATTTGTAATGATTTTTCCCACGCTTTCCATGCTAAACTTCGCACGGGCTTCCGTACGTATTTTTTCAGCATCGAAAAGTGGATAGTGATCCAATAAATAATTCATGTTTTTTGTTAGTGCTTCTTCATCCTTTGCAGCAATAAGCAATCCATTCGAATCGTTTACATGTTCCGAAATTCCACCTACCTGTGTGCTAATCACCGGTTTTCCGCAATAAAGACTTTCGGATACCACTACCGGTGAGTTTTCGTAATTGGAGAAAAGCACAAAAAAATCTGAATTGTAAATCCACTCAGCCACTTCGGCGGGTGTCAATTCACCGGTAAAAACAACTCTTCCTTCCGGAAAATTGAGCTGTCGGGCGTATTCTCTAATTTCGTCGAAATTAATTCCTGTGCCTACGAGCACCATTTCAAAATCAGTTCTTTGTCGGGACAATGCGAGGATTGCATTTAATATTCCTTTAATATTTTTGGCTGATTCATCGAAGCAGGAAACATGCAAAATACGTTTAATGGAACGTTTTTTTACATCATAAACATCCAAAAAACAAGAATCAACAGTGTTATTTACCACAAAATAATTGTTGTTTTTCAGGTTATGGTTCAGCATGGATGCTTTCAGATTTTCTGACACAGGGAATACTGCACTGGCATGTTTGACCACCAATTCAGTAATTTTTTTTCTTACAAATCCATTATATGTATTTCGAATGGGTAAATACCTCGACCAATGTTCGGCAATTATGTAGGGAGTTTGTGTAAATAATTGAATGCACCATGCAATAAATCCGGTACGCGTTAGTATATTGGCATGTATTATATCGGGTCTGAAACCACTTGCTGTAATTAACTTCCAACCTTTATAATAGGCAAAAATATAATTCAAATGTTTTTTTGTTTTTCCTAAATATTTACCCTCCTTACCAGGATAATAAACTATGGTCTGTTTTAGTTTGTTAGTGTGCTGAATTGAAATGTCAAAATCCTTTATTTTTGTATCAGCATGCACGTAAAGCACCTGCACTTCGTTGTACAAACTTACTGCTTCGGCATGTTTGCGAACAAATAAACCGGCCATTGCGTCATATCTGTTCGGATACCAAGCCGAAATAAAAAGTATTTTCATTTTTGGGTAAATTTTCCTATTAAAAACGATGGGCGAAACCTTTTGAGTATGAAATAAGGTTGATTTTCGGCTCCGAATCCTTTATAAAAACGTGCTATTCCTTCTATTTTTGAACCTTCAAAATCGAATAAAAAACCTCGTCCTGCATATTTGCGGATTAATTCATCAACCAACAAAAACATTGCAGATGAATTTTTTCCTTCATTATTCGACACAGGTAAAAAATAAGTCAATCGAGCTGTTGTTTTTAACAAGCACAAGGCAGCTATCATTTCATTTTCATTGTTGTTTACACTCAATAAGTCAACGATTTGCTTTTCTTTTCCGGTTTTAATAATTTTTTTGATGATCTCAAATTGCGAAGCATTTATTTGTGTAGCATTCAACTGATAAAATTCAAAAAAAGAATTTACATCCTGATCATAAGCTATTGTCAAGTTAAATTTATGTGCTTTAGCTATATTTCGCTGGGTATTTTTTGAATATCCCGATGACAATTGTGCATAAGTTGCGTTCAGATTTAAAATGAAATTGGGCAATTCTTCAATTTCCGAATGTTGGTTCAGTTCATTCAAATTCAGCTCGTAACTGTAGTATGGAATTTTTTTTATAAAATGATGCAAAATTTCTTCGGTAACCCGATTTTTTGAGAATATTCCCAACTGTTGGGTAAAATAGGGCTGAACAATATATGGAAAATAATATTTGCGTTTAACGGGAATGGGCATCACAAATTCATAATCATCAGCAACCAGAGCCTCCCAGCCAGGACAAACAATGTTGAGATACCACGATGTGGCATAAGTCAATTGATTGATTGATTGCGAAATACATTGATCCCAACGGTTGAAATCAATTTCCTTATGCTGTAGATGATTAATTTGCATCAATTGTTTAATAGTGGATTAATTATATTTCAATTGTAAATAAAACGAATGATTAAGTTACACAAATTCAATGCTGTATAAATGGTAAACCCGATAGCTATCGGGTTAAATGGTAAATGGTAAATAATTTGTTATTTTTTATCCAATTGTCCGAAAACTCTCTTTAAAAGTGTGGAAACACGGGCAATAGGGTCGGTACGTATGGCTTTTTCTTCCTGGGCAACTTTCAAAAAAAGCGCATCTAAAGCTTTTTCAGTAACGTATTGTTCCAAATTAACGTTCACGGTTTTCAAGCCGGCAATTAATCCGATAGGTGTCGAAGCAATCGAATTGTAACCGTTACTTAACAAATCCCAGGTTTCATTGGTCGAAAAATTGGCTAACAAGGGTTTCCCTAACGACTCTTTAACCTTAGGAGCAAAAGCTGATTTCAAATCATTAAATGTATTCGTTCTAAGATATTGCGTAGCTGCATTTTCGCCTCCGAAAAGTATGCCTACAGCATCGTTGATGGTCATATTCCGGATGGCATTTTTAAAAATCGGAGTAGCTTCCTTTACGGCGTCCTCAGCCGATCGATTGAGCGAAAGTACTGCTTTATTCACTAATTCCTGTCCGCCGGGTATTAATTTTAAATTATCGATTATGGGTTTTGCTTCAGGTGGAAGTAACAGTTTTAATACCGCATCATTGAAAAATCCGTTTTCAATACCCAGAAAACCAACGGCTTTTTCGATTCCAACATCAAGGGAGCTTTTTAAGCCCAAAATGTTTTCAGCATTGGTAACAGGTATTGTTGTGGGAGTTTGAGATACGATTTGAAGTAATTCGGCACACGAAGTAAATGAAACACAGGTAATTAGAGCAATTAAAATTTTCTTCATTTTGGAGTAATTTAAAGTGTTGATCACTTTCATTCAAATTCCATGCAAATTTAATTTTTTTTTGCAAAATTAAAACTATGTTTCCGAACATTTTTCAAAGTAATTTGTTAAAACTGTAACAAATCAATAAAAAAATAAATCGAAATTAAAATAAAAAATAATGAGTAAAATTGAAAAAATTATTGCCCGCGAAGTGCTTGATTCTCGCGGTAATCCTACAGTAGAAGTAGATGTGTGGTTAGAGTCCGGAATTATGGGTCGTGCAGCAGTTCCTTCGGGAGCCTCAACCGGCGAAAACGAAGCGATTGAATTGCGCGATGGTGATAAAAGCCGTTATTTGGGTAAAGGTGTTTTGAAAGCCGTAGCCAATGTTAATAATGTGATTGCACCTGCATTAACCGGAATCAGCGCATTGGAACAGCGGTTTATCGATAAAAAAATGATTGCACTCGATGGTACAAAAACAAAATCGAATCTCGGCGCCAATGCCATTCTCGGCGTATCGTTGGCTGTGGCAAAGGCTGCCGCCAATTATCTCGATTTACCTTTGTACCGTTACATTGGCGGAACAAATGCTTATACACTTCCTGTTCCAATGATGAACATTATCAATGGCGGTTCGCATTCCGATGCTCCTATTGCATTTCAGGAATTTATGATTCGTCCGGTGGGTGCAAAATCATTCAGGGAAGGTTTACGCATGGGCGCCGAAGTTTTTCATTCGCTGAAAAAAGTATTACACGACAAAGGATTGAGTACAGCTGTTGGCGATGAAGGTGGTTTTGCTCCCAATCTGGCTGGTGGAACCGAAGAAGCTTTGGAGTCAATTCTTACTGCTGTAAAAAAGGCAGGTTATCAACCCGGAGCAGATGTAACCATCGGGTTAGATTGCGCAGCATCCGAATTCTACAAAAATGGGGTGTACGATTATTCAAAATTTGAAGGTCCAAACGGCAAAAAACGAAGCTCAGCCGAACAGGCAGATTATCTTGCCGAATTAATAGCCAATTACCCCATTGATTCTATCGAAGATGGAATGGGCGAAGGCGACTGGGATGGTTGGAAATTGCTGACAGATAAAATTGGAAGCAAAATTCAATTGGTGGGCGACGATTTGTTTGTTACCAATGTTGATTACCTGAAAAAAGGTATTGATATGGGTTGTGCCAATTCAATTTTGATAAAAGTAAACCAAATCGGGACTTTAACCGAAACACTTGACGCCATCGAAATGGCTCACCGCGCAGGTTATACTTCGGTTACTTCGCACCGCTCGGGCGAAACAGAAGATGCAACCATAGCCGATATTGCCGTTGCAACCAATTCGGGACAAATCAAAACCGGTTCGCTCAGCCGATCCGACCGCATGGCAAAATACAACCAACTGCTTCGTATTGAAGAAGAATTGGGCGAATTAGCTGTGTATGGTTTTAAAAAATAAGAAAAAATGTCAGGAGGATACTGACAGAAAATAATTACAAAAAAAAGCTATCTGACAAATCAGACAGCTTTTTTTATGCGGTTTTTCATTTTTTTTAATTTTCAAATCTACTTTGTTAATACGCGTTAAGCGATAAAATCAATATGTTAAAATTGGACAAATAACTAATGTTTACTTACTTATAGGAATGACTTTTGTATATTTTCGCACAGTAAATAAATCAATTTAATTTTCAATATTGAACAAAACCTTCTAAACAAAAACAAATATGAATGTATCGAAAAAAACCCGTACGCTTGGATTTTTTGTTGCTGTAGTAGCAGTAAGCGTAGCTTCAAATTTAATAACCGGCTTTGTCACACAAAAGCAAAGTAATAATGTTGTTTTTAGTGGACAACAGATTCCGGCAGTTTATACAAATAATATGCGTGCAGCCGCCATGCAAAATGATTTTACCGTGGCAGCCGAACTTTCGGTGCATGCGGTAGTTCATGTGAAAACCAAAACGCCTGTCAGAGTTCAGCAATTCGGTTTCCAAAACGACCCGTTTTTCGAATATTTTTTTGGTCGTCCGCAGCAACGTCAACAAGGTGAAATGCCCATGCAAGAAGGTTCGGGTTCGGGAGTTATTATTTCGAACGATGGTTATATAGTAACCAATAATCATGTGATTGACAAGTCGAAAGAAATTGAAGTTACGTTAAACGATAAACGAACTTATCAAGGAAAACTTGTAGGTGCCGATCCGAATACTGATATTGCGCTGATAAAAATTGAAGCCGGAAATTTACCGGTTATCATGTTTGGAAATTCCGATTCGCTCAAAGTGGGTGAATGGGTTTTAGCTGTGGGTAATCCCTTTAATCTAACTTCAACGGTTACTGCAGGTATTGTAAGTGCCAAAGCCCGCAATATTAATATACTGAATGCAGCCATGAAGATCGAATCGTTTATACAGACCGATGCCGCCGTAAATCCCGGAAACAGCGGTGGTGCATTGGTAAATACACGTGGCGAATTAGTAGGTATTAATACTGCAATCGCCTCTCAAACAGGATCGTATGCAGGCTATGCTTTTGCTGTTCCGGTTAGTATCGTGCAGAAAGTAGTTTCGGATATTCGTCAATTTGGTGTGGTGCAACGCGCTATTCTGGGTGTAAGAATGGGCGACATTACCGATAAAATTGCAAAAGATAAAAATCTTAAAACCATGGAAGGTGCTTATGTTGACGAAGTGGTTGAGAATAGCGCCGCCGAAAAAGCGGGGTTAAAGAAAGAAGATATAATTATTAAAGTGAATGACTTCAATGTTAAATCGGCAACCCAGTTACAAGAGCAGATCGGACGTTTCAGCCCTGGCGACAAAATAAAAGTAACCGTTTTGCGCAACAACAAAACATTGACTTTCGATGTTGAATTGAAGAATCGGCAGGGAAATACCTCCGTTGTTTCAAGCAATGCAAATACCGATATACTGGGTGCTGAATTTAAAGTAGCTGATCCGAAAATTAGAAGTCAGTTGCAGCTCGAATATGGTGTTGAAGTGAAGTCGGTAACGAAGGGAAAATTTCAACAGGCAGGAATAAAAGCCGGATTTATAATTGTCAAAATTAATAATCAAGCCATTCGCAGCATCGATGATATAGAAGCCGCGCTTGATGCTGCCATGAACACTTCCGACCAGTTTAAAGTTTTCAACGTGGCGGGCATTTATCCAAACGGAAAAATTACCTATTACGCCATTAATTTAGCCGATTAAATAACAAATCAATTATCAAATCATCATCGGGCTACTTTTCAATACTGAATTGTAGCCCGATTTTCATTTAGAAAATATTTTTTCAAGAACCCAAAACATTTTAGGTGTTTGAACGTTTCAATATCAACACACCAATACCATTTTCGTAACTATTGTTTTTTTGTCATAAATGAACTTCTAAAGCAGTGAAACACAATACATTTCATTAACTTTACAGCATCCTGTCATAATTAGTCAATAATATGAAAAAATCAATCTTATTCTCTCTAAGTCTCTTTTTTGTGTTCACAGCTGTTCAAAGCCAAATAAAGTTACCAAAAATTACCGCTCCCGGTGTAAAATGGGAATCCACATACCATTTCGATAAATGCAATGTGTTTAAAGTAGATTTCTATGCCAAAAACAATGAACTGATGCGTACTTTAAACTATAGAACTTATTATCAGTCTGAAGGAGGCGATTTTTCGGTGAAGTTAATGAGTGATAAAAAAAGTCAGGGATTGGAAACGGTTTTTGATATAAAGAATGAAGTGGCAATACAAATATGGGGATCGGGCGAAGTTACAAAGCCTTATTATAATGCCGGAGGATTTAAGTATCCGGTCGGAAATGAAATTAAAAAGTTAGAAATTTCTCCAACAAATGAAACAAAACAGATGTTGGGCGTAAATTGCAAAAAATACACCTATACCTATAAAAAAATTTTTGGTGAAGTATGGATTACTGATCAGATAAATCTATCGAATGACTTTGGTATTTTCCGTGCTGCAAAAATGGCATCATTACATAATACACTGTCGGTGGGAGGTTTTGTAATGGAAATGACTACCGAAGATGCCAAAGGCGGTAAAACGGTCATGAAAACCATATCATTGAAAAATGATGAAAAGTACACATTGAATTTCGGTGGAGTCGAAATGAATACAGCCATCAATAAAATAAACTATTTTACATTCTGATAGTCTGAAAATCCGCAATTTTCATACCCCAAATTAATAAAAATTTCTTTTGGTCATGTCAAAAAAAAGTACTAATTTTGCCAGCTAATTTTCTATATAGAAATGAGACAATTAAAAATTACAAAATCGATCACGAATCGCGAAAGCGCATCGCTTGACAAGTATTTACAAGAGATTGGACGAGAAAATCTTATCACAGTTGAAGAAGAAGTGGAATTGGCACAACGTATTCGCGCCGGCGACCGTATTGCCTTAGAAAAACTGACTCGTGCCAACCTTCGTTTTGTCGTTTCGGTTGCAAAACAATATCAGAATCAGGGATTAAGTCTGCCGGATTTAATCAATGAAGGAAATCTGGGTTTGATAAAAGCAGCCGAAAAGTTTGACGAAACGCGTGGATTTAAATTTATTTCGTATGCCGTGTGGTGGATTCGTCAATCAATTTTACAAGCATTGGCCGAACAATCACGTATTGTGCGCTTACCATTGAACCAGGTAGGATCTTTAAATAAAATCAACAAAGCTTTTTCAAAATTCGAGCAGGAAAACGAACGCCGCCCTTCACCCGAGGAATTGGCATTGCAATTAGATATTCCTGTTGATAAAATAATGGATACAATGAAAGTATCGGGTCGTCATATTTCGGTCGATGCACCCTTTGTTGAAGGCGAAGATAACAGTTTGTTGGATGTAATGATCAACGATGACTCGCCCAATGCCGATCGGGCACTGATAAACGAATCGCTTTCGAAGGAAATAGAGCGCGTGTTGGCTCACACCCTTTCGGACAGAGAAAGGGATATTGTAAAGAAATTTTTCGGTATTGGGATGCCCGAAATGACGCTCGAAGAAATAGGTGACGAATTTGGACTGACCCGCGAACGCGTTCGTCAGATTAAGGAAAAAGCAATTCGTAAGTTGAGACCAAATTCAAAAAGCAAGCTACTTAAAGGTTTTCTCGGATAATGTCAAAACTTTATTTTTTTGTAAAAACTTAATAATTGCATAAGATACAATAAACGTCAAATTGTTGCTATTCAGCAGCCTGTCGTCTCTTGCAATAATTTGATTTTCATTTCAATTTACTACATCCCCAGTTTCGTTTCGCTGACCCTTGGTTCGATACGATTGCTGGGGGTTTTTACATCTTGACCGGCAAAAGGCGGCATGTAATTTCTATGTGTTATAGTAATATTTTTCTCCACCAACCTGATAAATTTTATAATACTGAAAACCAAACACTTTGACTAAATAAACAGCACGACTTTTTACTCATTTAATGATGCGTCAAATAACCTTCGGAGTTGTAAATATGTTTAACAGAGCGATTATCTACCGGAAGTTCCGTAACATCATAATCGAAAGTTCTGATAACTTTATATTCAATATTATCCAAATAATCCGTTCCCTCAACCGTTACAGTTTCGTCGGCATTTACATCTACATCTTCGCTTAAAACCTCACCCTGATTTAATGGCTGCGGCAATAAGTAGTTTAACGTTTTGTTTCTTGTTCGTAACTTCTGCCCATCGGCATCGTACTTGTTACGTATTTGATTTCCGTTTTTAAACTGGATAATCTGGGGCAAATTTAGTAATCCCGAACGCTTTCGGGAATCGGATTGTAACTATATCGCGGTCTAAATCTTTTATTAATAATGGATTACAAATCCAAAGAATACAAGAGGTGGAATTACAAATCCCACCAAACAGCATGACAATTTGCTTGTTTAATGTGGATATATCCCACTGAACGGGTTTTTTGCATTTTAAACTATGCCCAGCAGATGTTATTTTATTTTTTCGTGTTTTTTTTGAATAAATAATATAATATGACGCTTATAAATCCTAAACAAATAAGTATAATACTAAAATACCAATAGTAAATATAATACTTGGAAGATATTATTTCTTC
Source organism: Paludibacter sp. (assembly GCA_030653695.1). Taxonomy (GTDB): domain Bacteria; phylum Bacteroidota; class Bacteroidia; order Bacteroidales; family Paludibacteraceae; genus Paludibacter. The sequence goes on from JAURYY010000266.1 coordinate 12,840, forward strand.
TTTGAATAATCCCCATATCAAAAAGTGTAAGGGCAGAATAATCGCCATAATATTTCGCAATATCTTACCTATCAGCTTCATTCTCTTTAGCAATTTTTTCATTATATATTTTTTTCAAATATCTGTGTGCTTTGTCAGCAATAATATATCCAAGCAATATTCCTACTATAAAAGTCATTAAATATGTGTAATATATTGATTTTTCTTTTAGTATAAATACATACAAAAATAAATACACAAAAAACACACTTTTAATTATGATATAAGAGTAATCAAAAATGTAATATAATAATTTCTTCATATAAAAATATATTTAATAGTTAGCAGGCAAAATTTTTGTTGGTTCTGGTATTACTATTTGTTGTACAGGAAGTGGAGCAAGAGGCGGTGTTAAAATCTGCTCAATTGGCTCTGGTTTAGGAATATTATCATGGACTTCCGCTGCTACACCTAAACCAAATGCAACAATAGTTGCAACTTTTGAATTATCCAGATTTCTTTTGGGGTCTGGTGAGCCATCTGGGCTTGGTTTTCCAACTCCATTTTCTACCATCTTCTTATGATTTTCAGAAGTTTTCCCCTGCTCGCGCCGATTTGTAATCGGTGTGTTGTTCGTAAGAACAATAAATATTTGCTTTTTCAATGCAACGCACAAGTTACAAACTTGCGCCAGCGGGTCATATTACATATCACTTTCACTTTCTATCACCTCATTGATTTTTACATTACCATTGTCTGATACAATCAATTCAAACCAATAACATACATCAGTATCCGGAACACAGAAATTAATGGAAAATTTAACTTCCGTTGATGTAATATCTGTAATTTTAAAGTTGGATATACAATATTTGGATATTTCATTTTTGGGTATGAAAGACCTAAAATCATCCCGTTGTATTTTCCTATTTAAAATAATGTTTTTGCCATCTTTATTTATTGTTAATAATATATCTTGGCTGGCATAATATACAGTATCCTTTCCCTTCCCATCTGTAATTGGATATGTGGTAACAATTTGTCCATTATCTTGCGTCTTGTATAAAATATGATAACTACCAATAACAGAATCTACATTAATAACTTCGAAAGGTATAACCTTCTGTTTTCTTTCCACTTGGATAGATTTGACAGAAAGACCTACACCTATTGAATCTCTTGCTTTTTCATTATTGATTTTATTTTTTGTTCCATTGCAGGATGATAATAATAAATATTCTACTATGAGCATCAATGTAAATAAATATTTTCTGTTCATATCTTTTAGTTTTGAATTGTTCTTATTTCGGGTGTTCTTATTTCTGTAACAGGAATTTGAGGCAATGGCCTTTGGGTTGCTTCAGGACTATGTCCAACTACAGGAACTTCAGGCAAAGCTCCTCCTTCGTAAATTCGCTCTGATTGTTGTGTGGGAGTTCTGGAATCTATTATTTGTTGAGGGTCAACCAAGTGATTTGCCCCGTTTGCAGGATTTATCTTAGTACCATCTACTGATACTTCATAATGCAAATGTGCTGTGTAGTCACTTTGACCATTTGCGCCAGATCTACCCATAGTTCCAATTTGTTGACCTTCTTTTATTTCACTACCCACTTTTAGACCAGAACTTGCAGCATCCAAATGCATGTATGAAGTTGAAACAGTACCATCTGCAGAAGTTATCTTTATTCTATTACCATCGCCATCGCCAGCACGACCAATTCTGGTTACAGTTCCGTTATGTGTTGCAACAATTGGTGCACCTTGGTCTGTATTACGACCTCCTGTATGATTTACATCAACACCTTTATGTAATCTGCCATGAGGTCTTGCTGCGTGCCAGTTATTCTCATGACGACGTCCATTTCCATTGTAAGTTTTATTTACGGGCCATTCTAATCTGCCGTCTGGATCAATTTTGTTTACTGGATTATTAGAACAATACACATACGGAGAATTCCAAGGCATTTTTTCCGCCAACGGATCGACACTCATAAAACCACCACCATAAGCCGGATACATTATCCTTGCATGGTAATCATAACTATCCCAACCATGCATTTCCACAAACTCCTTACCGTTGTATTTTTTATTCTGCACATCAGCCCCAATCCCAGTTGTAGTATTCCAGGGTAAACCACTTGGGTAATAGTGGGTGCGTTGAGCTGTATTGGCAGCGATTGTTGTTCCATTTCTTACATAAGGTGCTTGCCATACTTCACGGTTATTTCCTAAATGGTCGCGGCGATAATACTGATAAATGGGTCCGTAAGTTATTGTTAAATGATGGGTTAAGTAACCTTCGGAGTTGTAAATACGTTTAACATAGCGACTATCCACAGGTGCTTCGGTAACATCATAATCGAAAGTTCTGAGAACTGCATATTCAATATTTCCTGCATAATCCGTTCCCTCAACCGTTACTGTTTCGTCGGCATTTACATCTACATCATCGCTTAAAACCTCACCCTGATTTAATGGCTGCGGCAATAAGTAGTTTAATGTTTTGTATCGTGTACTTAATTTCTGCCCGCTGGCATCGTAAAAGTTTTGTATTTGGTTTCCGTTTTTAAACTGAAACCTCACCCCTAGCCCTTCTTCACAAGTAGAGGGTAGAGCAGACGGCAAATTTAGTAAATTATAAGATTTAAATACTATTTCATAAGTGATCATTTTTGATTTATACTAAATTATTTTTTTACTTTGTTTTAATATGCAAAGCGAGAGCTTTGCTTTTACCGCGACATAGGCAATGAGCCTATGCCGAGCCGTTTGCATTACACCCTACGCCGAGCAGGGGATTCCAAATCCTGATAGTAAGTGAAGGTGGGATTACAAATCTCACCTGACGCCCGCCAACTTTTGCTCATTTAAAATAAGATATATCCAATTGGACGGGTGACTAAAGAACAATGAAAGAGCAAAATATAATTTTATCTATGTTATTGTCATTGCAAAAATTTCTACATACGAGATTTAGTTCTTGAATGTAATTTATGTTTAATATATTTAATCCTTCATTTTCGCAGAAGGGCTGTATCCCTTCTGTTTTAGTAAATTTCAATAATACTCTATCGTATGATCCATCTATAAAACGTTTGTTTTTAGATATTACATATTCAGTATTATGATTATTCAAAACTTCTTTTATTTTTAAATTAAAACTTGATTTTAGTGTGTCTGAAAAATCAACACCCAATTTTTCTTTAATATTTTTACTGTTTGAGTCAAAAAATTCAACTTTATTTTTCCACCTTAGATATTCACTTTCTGGATAATGCATTGAAATTGTTGAACAAATATTATTTTCATTATATGAAATTTTCTCTCTTGAATAAATTATGAATTTTGTATGATTTGAGATTATTCTTATCTTACTTTTATTCTTTCTCAAATAATTTATTGCTGGTTCCCACATTTCTTTTAAATAATCCTTGTAATCATAATGATTCTCAATAAAAGAACACATTTCTTCGATGTTATTTGGGAAAGTAAAATAATAGTCATAATATAAATCGGGAATATTTTGTATACCCATATTTATTAAAACAACTTTACCTTCACAGTTTGATAGTTTCCTCGTGTTGTATGTGTTTGATTGTGAGTAAATAATAAAACAGTTGAAGAGTAAATACACTATAATTATGTTATATTTATTTTTCATTTTGTTTTTATTTGAGGAAAAAGGTTATAAAACTTTCTTAAAAGAATCATAGCTTCACTTTTATTGTATCTCAAGTGAATTGGATCACCATTACTATCATTTTGGAATCGAATATGATAGGCTTTTCTATTTTGGCTTGAAAATCCATAATCACCAATATACATTGGCATATTTGAATCACCTACCCAATTTTTCCTATTCGCCTTGTTCATCCTGGATATTCCGGAGCATACTGACCCACCCATCCGGCGGAAAAGCCAATGCGAATAATATCGAAATCGCTACCAACAATCTGTCAATACGGCAGATGCTGACCCACCCT
>JAURYY010000267.1 GCA_030653695.1 Paludibacter sp.
TTATTATCCGGCGGAGTAGACAGTTCTGTTGTTGTACATTTGCTGAAAGAAGCAGGATACAACCCTACACTTTTTTATATAAAAATAGGAATGGACAACGATGAGTTGTTGCATTGTACTTCGGAAGAAGATATTGAAATAGCTACGTTGATTGCACGTAAATACGGGTTGAATTTAGAAGTTGTTGATTTGCATCAGGATTATTGGGATAATGTAGTAGCTTATACAATTGATAAGGTAAAACAGGGATTTACGCCCAATCCGGATGTAATGTGCAATAAACTGATCAAGTTTGGCGTTTTTGAACAAAGAGCCGGATATTTGTTTGATAAAACAGCAACCGGACATTATGCAACCACTATTGAGTTGAACGGTAAAACGTATCTCTCTACGGCTAAAGATCCGGTAAAAGACCAAACAGACTTTCTGGCGCAAATCGACTCATTTCAAGTTGCTAAATTAATGTTCCCCATCGGACATTTGATGAAGAGCGAAGTTCGGCATATTGCGCACAAAGCCGCTTTGCCAAGCGCTAAACGACAGGATAGTCAGGGAATATGTTTCCTCGGGAAAGTAAACTACAACGATTTTATACGAAGATATTTGGGTGAAAAGCCTGGTCCGATTGTTGAATTTGAAACCGGAAAAATATTAGGAAAACACCATGGCTATTGGTTTCATACCGTGGGGCAACGGAAAGGATTAGGATTATCGGGCGGTCCTTGGTACGTAGTTAAAAAAGAGGTGGAAGCGAATATAGTCTGGGTATCGAAAGGATATGAAGTCGAAACCCAATACGGACAAAATTTTATGTTAAGTAACATGCATTTTATTACCGAAAATCCGTGGACTTCAGACATGAAAGAGATAGAAATTACGTTTAAAATAAGACATACACCTGAATTTACAAAAGGCAAAATTACAAAAACCGGAAATGGTTATCTGATTGACTCCGAAGAAAAATTACAGGGAATAGCCCCCGGACAATTCGGGGTGATTTATGATAAAGATGCCCGAATCTGCATCGGAAGCGGTGAGATAAGCTAAAAAAACGTATCAGATAGAAAATTGATTCAATAATACGCAATGAAAAACCTCACAAAAATACTTTGTATCTTTTTTTTGACAATAATCTGTCTTACTGTTAATGCACAAAAGAATACTACTTTTCTCGAAAAAATTTTCAAGAAAAGTAAACCTGTAAGTGTCGTAGAGTCAGACGGAAGATTTTTTGTTAATAAAATTGATTCAATTGACACGGGTACTTTACGTAAAACCGCGGTAGCATTACCCGATTTGACTTTCACGACTAACTACAGTGATGATCCTAATGATAGATTACTGTTTAAATATTGTGATAATGACAGTAAACCAAGAGGGTTGCGTGTATTGCCCACTGATACTACTTATGCAAAATATAAAGTAACATGGGGCGATGGAACATCGAATTTCGAGGGAACTTATCGGGAACTAATAGGGACTCTACATTCTTATGCGAGCGGTAAATATGTGTTGGTATATTCTGTTTTTTTTAACGAAACATGGTACTCCCAGGGATATACCATCTTTGCGGGTCAGGCTCCTAATGTAAATATTTTAAATCCGGGTAGAAATGAAATCTGCATAGGTGACTCATTAAAATTCACATTATCGGGTGCCAATGTAAAAGGCACTACTTACACTGTAATCTTTAGCGATGACCCCACTAAACCTCTCAAATACAATGACGACAATCCTTTGCCGGCATCAATTACACATAAGTATTTAAAAAACTCATGTGGCTCTAATTTCACATCCGGAAAAACATCTTTCCCCAATGCTTTTGGAGTAACTGTTTTGGCTACTAATTCGTGCGGTACAAGTTCGGCCAATGTCGGTCCAATTTATGTTTCATCTGAGCCAAAACCAAAAATCACACTTCCCGAAAAAAAATGTATCGGAGAAATAGTTACAATAACAAATTCAACTACTGTTGCCACTACACCTGATCAAACAAGTGGTAATTGTACCACAGCGTTTAAAAAAATATGGATTATTAACGCGGATACATCAGATTATACTATCATCAAGGGAGATCTTGGAGGTACTAATTTCCCAACTGATCCTACTGACCCCGATTTTTGGTATAGTGGTTCCAACGTACTTGAAGTTAAATTTAACCGCAGTGGTAGATATACTATCAGGTTATTGATGGCAAATACTTGTTTCATGAAGGAGATACCACAGGTAATCATCATAGAACCTGAAATTGATCCTACGTTTACCGCCATTACTGAAACCAACGAATGTGGAAACTTAATTGTTCAAGCAACAAATAAAACTGTAATCGACAATGCTCAGTTTGACCCTAAAAATCTACCTGTTTTTAGCTGGTCGGTTTCACCTTCAGGAAATTATTTTATCGGTGGAACGAATGCAAACTCTGCAAATCCAAAATTTAACTTTACGGTTCCGGGTAATTATACCGTCAGTCTAACTTATACTGGCACTTCTTGTTTGCCAACTATTGCTACGCAAGATTTTATAGTTCAAGGAAACCCAATAGCTTCGATTAACGGCATGAGTGCTTGCACTCAATCGGACGATACTGCCCGAGTAGTTGCTACCGCACTTATCAATACCTATGGTTTAGAAATACAGAATCGTTTGTGGAAAATAATTGACATGAATGGAAGTGTAATATTTACTTCTTCCGACCCTGCTCCTCTATTTAAATTCACCTCTACCATTGCCGGAAATTACAAAGCACAATTAACCATCGAAACCACTTGCGGAACTACAACTGCCATCAGAAACTTTGTTGTGGCTCTAATGCCTGTTTTAAATGCTGAAAGCA
>JAURYY010000268.1 GCA_030653695.1 Paludibacter sp.
CATATTGTTTTTTTTTTGTTTGGCGACACAAAGTTACTGAAATTCAGCGACATATCAAAATAAATATGCTGCTATTTTTATAAAAATCAAGTAGTTATACTACTTGCGAAAGTTGAGTAAATAAAAATTATTAAATTTGCAGAAAATAAATATGACATATGTTATACATATCCACCCAAAACGGAGTGCTTTGTATGAGTTTGTCATACATATATACAAGTTGGGGGCAAGGCTTAAAGACAAATTCGTAGCATTATGAAAGAATCAAACATATACGAAATATTAAAATTGAGTTCAGATTTTATGAACTTATTTAATGACAAAAAGAAGCATTTACCCTATCGTATTAATTTAATTGATGAATTGCGAGCTAATGAAAACGCACATAGCAGAATCTTTATTAAAATAATTAGTTTTGTAGAAAATGAAAGATATCCTTTTTTGGAAATGTTCTTCAAATATTTAGGATTAGATTTTGAGAGAATAAATGTTAAAAACCCCCTAATCACAGCAGAAAAGAACAGGATAGATGCACTTATTCAAGACAAACAAGGTAAGTATGCTGTGATAATTGAAAATAAAATTCATGGTGCTATTGACCAGCCTGAACAAATTGAAAAATATATCAATATTTTAAAAAAATCAGATTTCCGATTAGAACATATCTATGTGTTGTATCTAACTAAAGACGGTGGTTCACCATCGGAAAACAGTCTACCCTTAAATATATTGAAAGAAATTGAGAATAGATATAAAGAAATAAATTACAAAGAAAATATTTTGCCTTGGCTTGAAGAATATATATTACCTTCCTGTCGTTTTAAAGATACATTGTTAATAACTGCAATTCAGCAATATATAGATCATTTGAATGGAATGTTTCAGAAAAGAATAATTGAAAAGAATATGAATCAAGAATTAAAAGTACATCTTGCTAATGAATTGGGTATAAACTCAATTGCAAATAGTTATGAAAAACTAGCAATATTAGGTTCTGAAATCGAAAAGATTAGTAATATTAATGATTATCTTGGAGAACTTCAAAAAGATATTGTTAAAGAGATATTTAGCGAGTGGCAATTTAAGATAAAACAAAAGTATCCTCTTGATATAGTATCAAATGCTATAGGTGAGAATTTCTCTAAAGATTATTTGTTTTTAGGAATTAAATTACAATATCAGGGAATATATTTCGCCTGTGCAATTGGAATGGATAATTTTTCATCAAAACCTTATTACGGCATAACAATTAGAGATTGTTCAGATAGTAAAAACACTCTAATTGAAAAATTTGTTAATGAAGTTTTTAAAAATAATGAATTAGATCAGTCGCCACGTTGGTATGGTTATAGAATAAGTGAATTTGCAAATGTATATAATGAATTTATGAATATCTGTGATATAGTTGTGAATAAACTTAAATAATAAAGCTCAGCCCCCAACACGTGGTAAAAAATATTGGGGTTGATGATGGTATGGCAAGGGTTTCGCTCGCAGGGAAGCTCATTAACTGGGGATACAGCCGTAGCCCCGTACTCCCCAACATTTCTTACCACGGGACCGTTAGGGGCAAGTGTAAAAAAAACGACACAGCGGACAATTTGCTACATAAAGACAGAAAAGAAAAAACGAAATAATGAACAGCCAACGCACAAAACAGCACATTTGCAAACCACACAAGCCAACACGCGTCCAATCCCGATAGCCATCGGGAGCAAAAGAGCTGTTTTTCTTGCCAACGCACCGCTGAAAATGATGATATTTACAAATTAAAAATATAAAGTATTTCAATGAACCAAAAAGTCCACAATCAAATAGTTAGTTTCATTTGGAGCATTGCAGACGATGTGCTGAGAGATGTTTTCGTGAGAGGTAAATACCGTGACATCATTCTTCCGTTCACAGTTTTAAGGCGTTTGGACGCTTTGCTTGTACCAACAAAGGAAAAAGTATTAGAAGCAAATGCCTTTCTTATTAAGCAGAACATTGACGATAAAAAAGCATTGGAAAACCAATCAGGTTATTCGTTTTGGAATATTTCAAAGTTCACGTTTGAAACGCTTATGAATGATGCAGACAACATAGACACCAATCTGGAAGCCTATTTGGACGGATACAGCCCCAATGTGCAGGAAATCATCAGCAAGTTTAAATTGCGTAATCAGTTAGAAACAATGAAAGAAGCAGGTGTAACTTATCTGCTGATTGAAAAACTCTGCAACAAAGAAATAAACCTAAGTCCCAACGAAGCCAAAAACAGCAAAGGCGAAACTTTGCCACCGCTGACTAATTTAGGAATGGGTTATGTTTTTGAAGAGTTGATTCGCAAGTTCAACGAAGAAAACAACGAAGAAGCGGGAGAACATTTTACACCTCGTGAAATCATTAAGTTGATGACGCATATTTTGTTTACGCCTGTAAAAGAAAAAATAAAAAAAGGAACTTATCTTATATACGACCCTGCCTGCGGCAGTGGCGGTATGCTTACCGAAGCAGAAAATTTCGCTTTGGAGATAACCAATAGCAAAGCCGACTTTATGCTTTACGGACAGGAAGTAAATCCTGAAACCTACGCTATTTGCACCAGCGATATGCTGATTAAAGGCGAAAAATCGGAGAACATTGCTTATGGTTCTACGCTTTCCAAAGATGGTTTTCCTCATTTGCATTTCGACTTTATGCTATCTAATCCGCCTTATGGTAAGACTTGGAAAATTGATGAAGATGCCATTGTTGATGACAGAGGTAAAAAAGCAAGTCAAAATATTAAAGACACCCGTTTTCAAATTGGCTTGCCTTCTATTTCTGACGGACAGTTGCTGTTTCTGATGAATATGGTAAGCAAGATGAAACACAATACCGAATTAGGCAGCCGTATTGCTACTGTTCACAATGGTTCAGCTTTATTTACAGGTGATGCAGGAGGTGGCGAAAGCGAAATACGCAAATACATTATTGAAAACGATTGGCTGGAATGCATCATCGCTTTGCCAAAAAACATTTTTTACAATACAGGCATTCCTACTTATATCTGGATAGTAAGCAACAAGAAAGACCCGAAACGCAAAGGCAAAGTGCAATTGATAAACGCAATGGAACTATATGAAAAATTGCGTAAAAATCTTGGGCAAAAGAATTGCGAAATGAAAACTGCCCACATTGATACCATTACCAATTTGTATATGGACTTTGTGGAAAGCGACATTTCTAAAATTTACCCCAACGAATATTTCGGCTACAACAAAATAACCGTTGAAAGACCTTTACGCCTTTCGGCACAGTTTACACCCGAAGCCATTGCCACCTTGCGTTTTGACAAAAGCATAGCCGAAGAAATGGAATGGGCTTTTACCCATTTTGGCGATGATTTGTATAAGGACATCAAAAAATACAAAGACAAGATTGAAGCCCACTTGAGTAAGAACGAAGTAAAACTAAAACCTGCCGACAAAACAAAATTGCTGAGTGCCGAGCATTGGAAAAAGCAATTGGAATTGATGCAAGCGGCTCAAAAGATTGCCGATAAAGTGGGCAACAA
>JAURYY010000273.1 GCA_030653695.1 Paludibacter sp.
GTTCCACCACATTTTGGCCATGGGCGATATTCCTGTTGCATGGTTGGGCACAATATCTAAAATTACAGCAATCCCACGTTTATGACATTCGTCAACAAATTTCTTGTACATTTCAGGACTTCCATAAGCCTTATCGGGAGCAAAATAATGGTTAGGATTGTAACCCCAACTGTTATTTCCATCAAATTCCTGGACTGGCATAAGTTCTATGGCAGTGATGCCTAAATTTTTCAGATAATCGAGTTTAGTGATAGCTGCTGCAAGCGATTTTTCGACTGTAAAATCACGCAATAATAATTCGTAAATCACCATATTTTCGCGAGGAGGCATAGCAAAGTTAGCTACTTCCCAATTATAAGCAGGTTTTGCAGTTTGAAATGTAGCTACTAAACCATCTGTTTTGCCCTCGGGATAGGCTTTTAAGTTGGGGTAAATGTTAAATTTTTCGTTTATCCATTTGTCGTTCCAAGGGTCAAGCACCAATTCGGTGTATGGGTCGCTAACTCTTATATTGCCATCGACTAAATACTGATAAGCATAAACTCTGCCCGGTGTGAGGTTTGATAAAGTAATCCACCAATAATCGCCATCTTTTTTTAATTGATACGCATTGAGTTGCGACCAGTCATTGAATTCGCCGATTACAAAAACATTGCTTTTCAGTGGAGCATGAAGCACTAAAGTTACTGATGTAGTACTGACATAATTTATTCCGTTTTGCACTCCTGCTGGTCGAGCTTGGTTGGTAACCGGAGCAGGTACGCAAACCAATACAGTATCTTTTACGGTAACTCCGCCAGCTGTTGCTTCGGCTATTAAAGTGTAATCAATAGCTGACGAAAAGGTATAAGCATGCGAAAGCGTTGTAACAGCTGTTCCAGTTTTTACACTTGTGCCATTTATTAATAATTTTAAATCGGCAGCAACCGACGATCCGAATGCAATAGTCATCGCAGTATTTAATGCAACGCTTTGGTCAGACGCAGGGGTTGTAAAAGCAACATTTAAACCTGCTAGAAATACTTCAATGAAAATATCGCCACCCGATGATGTTTTTCCTGTTAAAGTGCCATCGGCATTTCGAAATACGATCGCTATTTTTTTTATCGTTTCGGCACTTGGCACTATAAAATAGTTTCGGACATTGGGTGAAAGGGTGAGTTTGTATTTATTACTTCCCAATGATGTCAGTTTGTTTTTAGCGGTGTTTGCTAAAGCTAAATTTGTTGCAGTTGGCCATGGGGTTACAACATATTTCCAATCTGAATCGCTTGTGCTAAGATTTGTAATAACTCCGATATGTGCATATACATCGCCTGTAAAATTATTCAATCCGAGACTTCCCAGAGCTGCATCGAAAGTAATTTCAACCACACCGCCATCGTGGGTTACAAATTGAGGGTTAGTGGTTACAAGTTGCGCCCAACTAAAGGTTGCAAACATTAAGAATAAAAAAGAGAATGTTGATTTTTTCATGATGGTAAATTATATTAAATTAAAGTAAAAAATAGCAATACTCGGTGACTTAAAAATATATTGATGCAAAAATAGCTAATTATTTCATTGACTGTGATTGTCAATATATTTATAACGAAATATTTCATTGCAAACGTTTGCGGCAAAATAAAAGTTCTTTAATAAATGTGTGTTGTTTTAATTTACTGCAATTTACTACTTTTGAGCAGAAAAGAACTTCATTGCATCTTTTCTTGTGCTTTTGCAAGATCCTTTACAATAGTTTATTTATATTAATGTTCAATATTGTGATAACACGATATTATGCAGTTGTTTTTTATTTTTTGAAACCCATTAAAAATTTTACAATGAAAAAACAAGTATTTATGTTAGCATTCATTTTTTTTGGTGTTTGCTTATCTGAAGTTACATCCACTGTGATTCATCAGCCACCTCATTGGGCAAAATCGGCTATTTGGTATCAGATTTTTGTAGAGCGTTTCAATAACGGTGATGTAACCAATGACCAAAAACCCGAAAATACGATGGTAACAAACATGAACATTATACCACCGGCAGATTGGAAAACGAGTTCGTGGACAAGTGATTGGTTTAAGCGGGATATTTGGATGCAAAACTCGGAGAAATCCTTTAACGATTTATTGCAATATCGGCGTTATGGTGGAGATTTGCAAGGTGTTATTGACAAATTAGATTATCTGACTGAATTAGGAATTACAGCAATTTATCTTAATCCGATTAACGATGCTCCATCGCTGCATAAATACGATGCTCGAAATTATCATCATGTGGATATAAATTTTGGTACCGACCCCGAAGGTGATTTGAAAATTATGGCAACAGAAAATCCGGCTGATCCTTCGACATGGAAATGGACTTCGGCAGACAAATTGTTTTTGAAACTCATAGATGAAGCTCACAAAAGGGGAATCCGTGTAATTATGGATTATTCGTGGAACCATACTGGAACGCTTTTCTGGGCATGGCTCGACATTCTTAAAAATCAAGCTGATTCAAAATACAAAGATTGGTATAATATTTCGACATTCGATAACCCGGCAACTCCCCAGAATGAATTCAAATACGATGGCTGGTATGGTAATGCCTATATGCCCGAATTCAGAAAAACCGATGTAAAAACGGAACGAATGAATGGTAAACCTTACGAAGGAAATATTGATGCTGGCGCAAAACAACATATTTTTGAGGTTACAAAGCGTTGGTTGGCACCCGATGGCGATATGACAAAAGGCGTTGATGGTTATCGGCTTGATGTTGCCGAGCAAATTGGACTCGCATTTTGGCGCGATTATCGTAAATTTGTCCGTTCTGTGAAGGAAGATGCTTACCTTGTTGGTGAAATATGGTGGGAAAAATGGCCGGATATTTTGATGGACCCAACGCGCTACATGAATGGTGATATGTTCGATGCCGTGATGTATTATCAAGTGTATCGTCCGGCACGCTATTTTTTTGCAAAAACAAAAAACGGTATTGATGCCCGACAGTTAAAAGACAGCTTGTCGAATCAATGGAATAAACTTAAACCCGAATTTGTAAAAGCAATGATGAATGTATCATCATCGCACGACGCTCCACGTTTATTAACCGATTTTTTCAACGATAATGATTATAAATTTCATGCCAATCCGATAGAAAACACACAGTACAAAACGGGAAAGCCTGATAAAGAATCGTATAAAAGATTGCAATTATATTTGATTCATTTATTTACAACCATAGGAGCTCCTCATATTTGGAATGGAGAAGAAATGGGTATGTGGGGAGCGGACGATCCGTTCGGAAGGAAACCGCTTTGGTGGAAAGAAATGAAATTTGAGCCTGAAAATAGAAATAATATTCAACCCTTGAAACCGGTTTATGATAAAGTAGGCTTCGACCAACAGACTTTTTTGTTTTACAAAAAACTAATTCAGATTAGAAAACAACAACCAATATTGATAGATGGTGAATTGGAATTTTTAGTAGCCGAAAACAAACAACTTGCTTACCGAAGGTATGATGAATCTGACGAGATCTTTGTACTTTTTAATCTTGAAAATACAAATCGTACTTTTAAACTTCCGAATCAAAACTATATTGATTTAATTACTGAAAAAAAATATCAAGGAAACCAAATAGTATTAGGTAAATTAACCGGTGTAGTGCTTAAAAAAATAAAATAACGTAATTGAGAATTGAAAACATATTAGAGAACAAGTCCCAAATACAGATGAATTGTATTTGGGACTTATGTGTTTTTTATAAAAAGTTTTTTCTATGAATTAGAATTGTAACAAATTATCTACATACGGACTTTATTTTTTCCATCTATACGAAACAACACTTTTTGCAGGGATAGTAAACGGAAAGGAGTGAAGCGCATCGGCCAATGTTATTTTCATCGATTTGTCGGTATCGTTTTGCATAACAACTCCATAGGTTCCATCTGTGTTTTCGACAGCAGTATAATATAGTCCTGATGCTTGAAATCCGCTTGTCCCGATTCGTACAGCAGCAGGCGAAATTGCTTTCGACAAATGACCAATCAAGTAAAAATGCGATTTTCTGTCAAGGGTGGCATAATCTTTTGTACTAATATCCACTGCTCCATAGCACGTAGTACATCCTCCGGGTCTATTGGGTTCTCCTTTTTCATCGAGCATAAAGTTCCAGACTATAACCGCTTTGTTGTAATTATTCAGCGTTCCAATTCCCAGTTCGCGCATAAACCACATCAAATCTCCGTCAAAAGTATAGTTCCAACTTCCGATGGACATTTCGGTAAAATACAGGTTTTTGTTTGGAAAAGCATTGCGTACATTCAGCATTTCGCTTTTATCGCCGCCGTAAGCATGAAACGCTGCGCCATCAACATATTTTGCGGCTTCGGGGTCGGCATACAGTTTTACAGGATAACTTATTTGGTCTTGTATGTTGTCGTAATTAAAATTATGATCGTACACAATGATTTTTGTTTTTAATCCCGCAGTGGCAAATTTTGGTCCCAACGCATTTTTAATAAATGTAGCTTGTTCTTGCCAAGTCATATAAAGCGAAGCCGAGTTGCCTTTGTGCAAAGGTTCGTTTTGAATGGTAATTGATTCAATGTCAAAACCTTCTTTTTTCATTTCTTGGATATACTTTACAAAATAGATAGCATAATCCTGATAATACGCTGGATTTAATTGACCGCCTGTCCACGAATTATAAGGTTTCAGTTCAGTCAGATTGTTTACTTTCATCCAGCGTGGCGGCGTCCAGGGCGAAGCCATAATTTTTACTGTTGGATTAATTGCTAATATTTCTCTCAATATTGGGAATAAATCGCGTTTATCCAATTCGTGTAACGCAAAATTTTCGATGCCGGGCTTATCGCAGTAAGTAAACTCGTCCAACGAAAAATCAGAACAACCTATCGAAATTCGAATGTAACTATAACCCATGCCCGACACCGGATCGAAAGTTTCTTTCAGCAATTTGGTTCGGTTGGCTTGTGTCATTTTGAGTAAATTGTAAGCAGAAGAACCGGAAATAGCTGCTCCAAATCCATCTATATCCTGAAATCGCACAGCGGCATTCATTGTTATAGTGGTTTCGATATTCATATTGGGCTTGGTACTGAATTTAAGCGGAATGCTTGTAAACAGCATCGATTTATTGGCAGTAGTAACAAACACTTCTACATCGCCTTTGGTGGGAGATGTTACAATTTGCGGTTTTTCGTCTGTTTTGCAGCCAGTAAATGAGGTGGTTGTAAAATACAACGCCAACAATAAATAATAAGTAATTCTCATAAATTTATTTTTTTAAAACAATAATTCGGGGAAATGAATTATCCCCGAATTATGAGTTTTTATTATGGAAGTTTAACGGCAGTGATGGTTTTGTTATTCTGATTCAGCGTAAACCGGTAAACACCTTCAACAACTGCAGCACTCAATACATTCACATTTCCGTTAGTTTCAATCGGACCAAGAAATGGAGCAGTAACCGTATAACCCGATGCCCATTCTTCGTGACCATCCCACCATCCACGTTTGTGGAAGTATTTAAAGTCGAGTCGTCCGTATTTGCCTGTGCCTGTATTCGGTTCATTTTTACAATACATTGTGGCTTGATAAATACCCGGCGATAC
>JAURYY010000277.1 GCA_030653695.1 Paludibacter sp.
ACCAAAATTTAATAAGCGTTCTAAAAAATCTGTACTGGTTTCCATCATGAATTAATTTTATTATGAATTATTGTGCGACTGCAAAAATAGTTCTTTCTTGGTCGATTAGACATGTTATCATACTAAATCCTGTAATCCCATTTTAGAGAATAATGCAAAGTTGACGCAAACAGAACTAAACGACTTAGGCGAAGATTTCGAGAAAACCTCAACTGGTTTTATTGATTATCTGCTTCTTGACGAAAGTGGTTTTCCATTCATTGTATTAGAAGCAAAAAAGGAAGAAATAAATCCACTATCTGCAAAAGAACAAGCTCGAAAATATGCTCAATCGCAAAACTGCCGTTTTGTGATTCTTTCCAATGGCAATCAACATTATTTGTGGGATTTAGAAAGAGGAAATCCTAATATAATTTCACGATTCCCATCACCGAATGAAGTTGTAGGTTATAAATCATTTAAGCCGAATACTCAAACTTTAATAAATGAAACGGTTGATGATGATTATATTGCTTTAACACAGAAGCCAAACTACTTACGTGACCCACGATTCAAAGATGAAAGCCTAAGGGCTGATTATATTGAAGAAACAGGACTACGCTTTCTTCGCAAATACCAAGTTAGAGCTATTGAGCGAATCCAAGAGGAAGTAAAAGAAGGTAAAGACCGTTTTCTTTTTGAAATGGCAACTGGAACTGGAAAAACACTGACAGCAGCAGCAGTCATTAAATTGTTTTTGCGTACAGGGAATGTTCGACGTGTGTTGTTTTTGGTGGATAGATTGGAACTTGAAACACAAGCACAGAAAGCATTTAAAAGCTATTTAAAGAACGATTATAAATGTACAATCTATAAAGAAAATCGCGATGATTGGCGAAAGTCTGAAATTGTAGTTTCCACAGTTCAGTCATTTCTATTCAACAACAAATACAAGCGACTTTTCACACCAACCGACTTTGATTTGGTAATCTCTGACGAAACTCATAGAAGTATTGGAGGTAATAGCAGAGCTGTTTTTGAGTATTTTGTCGGATATAAATTGGGGTTGACAGCTACGCCAAAAGACTATTTGAAAAAAATTGAAAAGGACAAATTAAGTCAAAAAGACCATAGGGAATTAGAAAGAAGAATGTTGCTTGACACCTACACCACTTTTGGTTGTGAGGATGGTAAACCAACCTATCAATACAGTTTGCTGCATGGAGTAAAAGACGGATTTCTGATAAATCCTGTGGTTGTGGATGCTCGTACGGAAATAACTACACAATTACTTTCGGATGAAGGTTATAGCGTGACCATGATAATTGACGAAAATGGTGATGAAAATAAATCGTTCTATCAAAAAGATTTTGAAAAGTCATTTTTCAGTGAAACAACCAATAAGATTTTTTGTAAAACATTTCTTGAAAATGCTTTGCGTGATCCGGTAACCAATGAGATTGGTAAAACGATTATGTTTTGTGTAAGTCAGAATCATGCAGCTAAAATTGCTCAAATACTCAATGAATTTGCCGAACGGTTATTTCCGGGTAAATACAATTCCGATTTTGCCTTGCAGGTAACTTCTGTGGTTAAGGATGCACAGCAGTTTACGATCAACTTTAGTAACAATAACCTGAGTGGTTCCGGCAATTTTTATCCATTGTACAAAACAAGTAAAACCCGTGTTTGTGTAACCGTGGGCATGATGACTACAGGTTATGACTGTCCCGATTTGTTGAATGTTTGCTTGTTACGACCAATTTTTTCACCAACCGATTTCATTCAAATAAAAGGCAGAGGAACAAGAAAACATAATTTTCTGGAGGAACTGCTCAATAAACAATTGACAAATACCGTTCTGAATCCAAAAAAAAGCAAGTTCAAATTGTTCGATTTTTTTGCCAATTGCGAATACTTTGAAGAAAAATTCAATTATGATGAAATTCTAAAACTTCCAAAGAATTTAAGTGAGGGACCTGGTGGAGGAGGTGGCGGTGGAACTGAGCGAGAATATGAAAACAATCAGTTTGACCCAATACACTCGATGGTAGTAAGTGATATTGGTGTAGAAGGAATGAAGATAGACCGAATGTTTTTCGACAACTTTGAAGAAACGGTAAAATCTGATGCTGAAGTTCAGAAAATGATTGAACAGAAAGACCTTGATGGAATTGAGAAATACATTGTTGACAACATTTTCGACAAGCCGAATGAATATTACAATCTTGATAAACTGCGCAATTCAGCCAAGGTTGACAGACGGATTCAGTTGCGCGAAATAATAGAAAAAATGTTGGGCTACATTCCTTATTTTAAAAGCAAAGAAGAACTATTGGAAGACGAGTTTGATAAGTTTGATAGCCGATACTTGCCGGAAGAAGCTTATTTTAGTATAGCCAAGAATTATTTTAAAAGCTACATAACAGACTCGGAGTTCAGAGAGATAATTGAAAACAAAAAATACGCATTGCTTAATACAAATGCAAACGGTGATGTATTTAGGAAACTACCAACCGAATTGCGCACCTTAATTCCCGAATATATCAAAGACAATGTATCACTTAACAAATTTATGGCTTAATAATTATGCTCGATAACGAAACCAAAAGTAGAATAAATACCGCTCGCGACATTTTAGTAGGAAAAGTGCCTGACCCTAAAAGTCAGGTAGAACAAATTACCATTGCACTTATTTATAAGTTTATGGACGATATGGATAAGGAAGCTGTAGATTTTGGTGGTGAAGCTACTTTCTTTACGGGTGAATATGAGAAATACAGTTGGACAAAGATTTTCGACCCCAAGATTGGAGGCAACGAAATGCTGAATCTATACAGCGAAGCCATCATTAAACTCAATATCAATCCCAATATTCCACAACTTTTCCGTGATATTTTCAAAAATGCGTATCTTCCATATCGCGACCCGGAAACCTTAAAAATGTTTCTGAAAACAATTAATGAATTTCGTTACGACCACAGCGAAATGCTGGGCGATGCATTTGAGTATTTGCTTTCTGTGCTTGGTTCGCAAGGCGATGCTGGTCAGTTCCGAACACCACGCCACATTATCGACTTTATGGTTCAAGTATTGAATCCACAAAAGAGCGAAAGTATATGCGACCCTGCTTGCGGAACGGCAGGATTTCTGATTTCATCATACAAGCATATAGTTGATCAGAACACAAAGAAAACCAAAGGTGATTTGTTAACTCCAGATGACCGTAAGCGCATGATGCAAAATTTTGTGGGGTACGATATTTCGCCTGATATGGTTCGCCTGAGTTTGGTAAATCTTTATCTTCACGGATTTATTACACCTAAGATTTACGAATATGATACTTTATCCAGTGTAGAAAAATGGAATGAACATTTTGATGTGTTTATAGCAAATCCACCGTTTATGACACCAAAAGGTGGAATAAAACCGCACAAAAAATTTACAGTACAAGCAAAAAAATCGGAGATTTTATTTGTAGATTATATGACTGAACATCTTTTGCCCAACGGAAGAGCTGCAATAGTTGTTCCTGATGGTATAGTTGCAAATTCGCCTTCTGCATATAAAAAATTAAGAGAGTATTTAATAAATGAAAATATATTATACTCTGTCATATCACTTCCATCTGGTATTTTCAGTCCATATTCCGATGTGAAGACAAGTATTCTTTTATTTGACAAGAAATTAGCTAAGAATTCAAATAATATATTTTTCTTAGAAGTTAAAGCAGATGGTTTTCAATTGGGTTCTACAAGAAAACCAATTAAAGAAAATAATCTCCCTCTTACTCTAGATTTATTAAACAAATACAAAGATTCACTTTTAAATAATACTGAATTCATAACCGATATTGACACTTTAAATTGGCATATAGTTGCGAAATCAACAATTTTAGATACTCCTGCAGTTAGTCTGTCTGGAAAAAGGTACAAAGATGATATACATTTGAATTCACCATGGCCAATTATAAATCTAGACACACAATATTTGATTGAATTAAAAGAGAAAGTTAATCAAACCATTTCAACAGTATGGTCAGTTTCTAACACTCTAGGTTTTATTCCTTCGAGTGATTATTTCGGGAAACAAGTAGCCTCTGATGACATAAAAAACTATAAGAAAATTCTTCCTAATTATCTAGCATATAATCCAGCAAGAATAAATGTAGGTTCAATTGCTCTTAATGAAAGCGACCAAATAGGTTGTGTTAGCCCTATGTATGTTACGTTTAAAGTAAAAGACGAACAAATATTAAATTCAAAGTATCTACTTTTACTTTTAAAAAGTAAAATGGGGATTAAGCAAATAAGAAAGTTTGCTGATGGCGCAGTTAGACAAACTTTGAGTTTTGATAATTTGAAATTTATTCAGATACCGTTACCGCCAATTACAGAACAAGAAAGAATAGTAGGTCATTTTATTGAAATTGATAGATTGCAAAATTTAATCAACGAGCAGAATGATGAAATAAAGAACGAAATAATTTCATCTTGGGGTGTTAAGGAAGAAGAAATAGAATTGGAAGAAATAATTGAAACAGATGACCTTGAAGTTGAGGAATAGGTAATTAACACACACACTAAGAGTAGTGAAATTTTTGAGCAAAAGATAAATAAAGTTTGGGGTGAAAATAAATAATCGAATGAGAAATTAGTCAAAACCACCAATTATGGATAATCAAGAAACAATTAGGTTACAATTGCATTATTATCTGGACGATAAAAATTTGCATTCGATGAATGCAAAGGTGCATAATGATTGTGAGAAACAGTTTATCCAAGCAATTAATCTTTTAAATAAATATCTTGATAAACCTATTGAATTAGAGATTCTTGCAAAGAAAGAAGGCGGTGTTATTGATGTATTTTTGGCGATAATAAATGACCCAGTATGTTTAATCTTAATTACGAGTGCTGTAAATCAATTCTTTATATCCAACTTTAGACCTAGGATTTCTGTTGCTGAAGAAACTAAAAATAAACTTGATAATGTGTTGAAAATAAAAGAGGTAATAAACGCTGGAGTTTTGACAGTTGATGAGTTTGATTATATAGTCGAGAATGACAAGGATTTGAGAAAATTGAAAAGTAATTTTTTTAAGTCTGCAAGGAAAGAAAAACGGATTACATCGATTGAGATTGAAGCAACAAAGCAAAATAAAGTTCAGCTATTTGAGAAAATAGCAATTTATTCAATGGACTTTGACAGTTGCATTTTAACGGAGGATGAAGAATCAAAAACAACTGAGGTAGATGCTCAAATTTATATTGTTGCACCCGTTTTATTACGAGGCAGAAGAGATTTCTGGAAAGGAATTTATAATAACGAACCTATTGAGTTTAGAGTTACAGACAAAGTATTTTTAGAAAATGTATATCAACATATTATCAGATTCAGTAATGGTACATTTATAAACTGCTCTATGAGAATCACAAAAACAACATCTTCTATCGATGATATAGAAAAAATTAGTAGAAATGTATTTGAAGTTGATAGTTGGGATGATAATGAAAATTTAAGAACAATTACTAAACGGAATAATAGATATTCTCAAAAGGATTCAAAAGAAAAATTACCAAATTTATTTTCTGAAAATGAATAAGATAAATTCCATTTTAAATGCAATCAAGGTTTTTATCTCCAAAACCTGTTATGTTTTATACAACCAGCACGAACTTCCAGGAGGTTATTTGATTCTCACCAACCCGCCTACCAACAAAAAGAAAAGGCAACTGGAAGAAATCTCGCAGAAATTAGGGTTGGAGTTAAAGGTGGAAGTGGTTTGATGATTGAAAACCCTATTCATTCTTGAGCAACTCGTATATAACCTTTATGATTTAACCTACAACGAAGTAAAGGTAGTCGATCCTGATTTTGGGCTGAGTGAGGAGGAATATGCGGCGATAGCGATAGAATGATGAATGTTGCTCTGACCCGGGAGGTTGGAGTTCGTGCCAAAGGCAGACTAGTCCAACTCTGACCAAAAGGAAAAAAGACAGAATTGGAATTTTGTCATCCCAAGTGGCGTATGGTACATTCCGACGAAGCGGAAGCGACGACCGATTTGCCGTGCGTGGTTATTTATTGCCATGCGAAAAAAAAAATATAAAAATTGAGGTGGAAGGTGTAAATGGTTTGAAATTAACCTATAATGAGTACGGGTCTATCACATTCAATCCTTTGATATTTATAAAATCGGATGTGTTTCTGGTAATAAGTGTAGCCCTTGCTGCCAAAGCAGTAGCTGCAATAATGGCATCGGGGAGTTTTGATTTGTATTTTTTACGCAAGCTAATGCAAATGTCAGCCACCTCTCCCGTTAATTCAAATACTATAGCATCATTCATAAAATCAGTAAGTATCTGGTATTGATGGTCTGTTGTGTTAAAACCTAACACTTCAATTTTGGTTATTACTTATATGTTTGGAACCGCATCTATAACCGCATCCATAAATTGCATACCTTTATCAGAAATCTTATTGCCGAGATAATCAATTACGGCATTGGTATCAATTAAATAGTTTTGCTGTTCCATTCTTCTCTACTTAGTTTTACATAATTTTGTAAAGCATCGGCAGTTTTTGAAGTCAATTTGCCTGCATACTTCTCTGATAGACTGATTGTTTGTTGTTTACTTATCTTTATAACTTTAAGAATATG
>JAURYY010000283.1 GCA_030653695.1 Paludibacter sp.
AATATTACACTGATAATTATAAAATACTTTGTTATTTATCTCGAATTAAATTTTCACGCAAAGTCGCAAAGACGCAATTTTTTACTTTGTTGATTATCTGACCTTTAAATTTATTTAGAAAGACGCAAAGCGAAAAACTTAACAGTTTTTCATTGCTCCCGATAGCAATCGGGATAGCGTCTTTGCGAGCAAGATACATTTTTTATAACGAACTGTTGTTTTTAAGACCTTTACTAATTTCAAATCGTCAAGACTTTGTATTCTTTTCTCGTGAAAAGTACCAATATTTTTCTCAACGTACTGCGCTACATCCTGAATGTTTAGTTTTCTCGTACTCATTTTTTGGTTGTAATAAATATAGTTCTACTGGATTTAATTCTTTTTTTACCATGTCGTAATATTCAGGAATTATTTCAATTCCAATTGAATTTCTTTTCATTCTATTTGCAACACTTAATGTAGTTCCAGATCCCATAAATGGGTCTAAAACAACATCTTGTTCTTTTGTAAATAGTTTTATAAACCATTCAGGCAATTCCTCGGGAAAAGCGGCGCTATGATTTTTATTATTACATTCAGTCGCCAAGTGCAAAACATTAGTAGGATAAGCCATATCTCTGTCAATCCAGTTAGAAATGTTTTTTCCAAAACCGCTTCCAACTTTTGAGTTGTCTCGTACCTTATCAGTTTCGGAAAGATTTTTCATTCTTGTTTTTTTCCAGTCGCCCATTGGAACCATAACTTCTTCTTGGTACATGTTAAAGTGTTTGTCTTTATTAAATTGCAAAAGTCTTTCCCAAGAGTCGCGAAAACGATTAGGCCACTTGCCAGGATAAGAATTCTTTTTGTGCCACATAAATTCCTCAGTCCATAACCAACCTTGTTTTCGCATTGCGATAATAAGTTCCATAACATAAGTGCTACGCTCTCCATCAACAACCTTTTCTTTTATGTTTAATATGAAAGTTCCAGTTGGTTTTAAAACTCTAAACAGTTCTCCCGAAATTGGAAGAAACCATTCTACATACTTGTCAGGGTGCACACCACCGTAAGTACTTTTACGTTGGTCTGCGTATGGTGGTGAAGTTACAATTAAGTCCACAGAATTGTCAGGAATGTTTTTTAATTCTTTCTTACTCACCAAGAAATAATTCAGTCGTAATTTTCATATTTTATCTTATCTTATAGTGCAAAGATAATATTAATTTTCGTTGTTCTTTCAGTCATTTTCGTAATTGTCTATGACGCTGATATTCATTTTTTTTATTGCATTGACCAAACATCTTAGCGTTTTATTCAACGTTTTCGTGTGCCAAAGTTAATTAAAAGCATTAATATTCCAAATAAAAACAAAATTAATTTAATGCACCAACTAAAATGGTGAATAAAACATGGTTGAACGGAACTGATTACTATGGGAGAAGTATAGAAAGTAGAGGTGGTTTTGACAGGATAACCCCTACAATAAAAAACAGAGGAATGATCACCAGATTATTCAGTATGCAAAAAACCGATATACCATCATGCGGCATATCGGTTTTTTCGTGATTTTGAATTGAACGGTAATACTTATTATTCAGACACTACTTCGAAAGTAACTTCAACAGTAACTTCTTTGTGTAGTTTAAGAGTAGCTTTGTAAGTGCCGATTTCTTTTACCGGCTCTTTCAGTACTATAACTTTACGATCAACCGTGAAACCGGCTTTCTCAAAAGCATCTGCAATTTGAATAGGACCAACAGCTCCAAAAATCTTTCCGGTGGTACTTGTTTTGGCGCCTACTGCTAAAGTAATATCTTTTACTTTCTCGGCTAATTCAAGGGCTTCGTTTTTAATTCGTTCAAGTTTGTGAGCTCGTTGTTTTAAGTCTTCAGCCAACATTTTTTTTGCCGATGTAGTTGCCAAAATCGCTTTTTTTGTTGGAATCAGGAAGTTACGTCCATAACCATTCTTTACTTTAACAATATCTCCTTTGTAACCTAAGTTGATTACATCTTCTTTCAATATAATTTCCATACTTTTTCCTCCTTATTTATTATTTCATCATATCGGTTACATAAGGCAGCAATGCTATGTGCCGCGATCTTTTAACCGCTTGAGCTACTTTGCGCTGAAATTTCAATGAAGTGCCGGTTAGTCGACGTGGAAGAATTTTTCCCTGTTCGTTCAGGAATTTCTTCAAAAATTCCGGATCTTTATAATCAATGTAACGAATACCGTTTTTCTTGAAACGACAGTATTTTTTCTTTTTTACATCTACCGAAGGTGGAGTTAAATATCTGATATCTCCGTTATTTGCTGCCATGTTTTAGTTCTCCTTTACTACTTTTGATTTAATATTCTTTCTTTTTTCAGCGTACTCGTAAGCATATTTATCCAAGCGGAATGATAAGAAACGAAGCACGCGTTCATCGCGCCGGAATTGAGTTTCCAAAGTGGAAACCACTGTAGAATCTGCATCGAACTGTAGCAACGAATAAAAACCTGTCGATTTCTTCTGGATTGGATACGCCAATTTGCGCAATCCCCAGTTTTCCTCATTGGTTATAGTCGCACCATTTTCTGTTAAAATGGATTTATACTTTTCTACCGCTTCCTTCATCTGTGCATCAGACAAAACGGGAGTTAAAATGAAAACGGTTTCATAATGATTTAACATACTGTTTATTAACTTTTTAAAATTTATAACTTTGATTTTATTAAAGCGGAGCAAAGATACGAATAATAATTTGATTAATAAAGCACATTTATCAAAAAAAGTTCTCTGTTTCAGGTTTCTGCTGTTTCTTAATTCGTCTTTTTTCTGAAAAAAAATTTGATAACATACAAAATGTGTTTATATCGAATTGTTAACACTGATTTTTTCTAAAAAAGTTGATCTGAAAATCACCTACTTTTTTATGTTTTTATTTTTTATAACAGATTCGCTTAAAAAGCAACTACTTTTATTTAGTATCTTTGCGTTCAAATGTTTTAGCCCCTAAATTTTATTTATTTATTAATTCGAAAAAGTGAAAAAAATATTTTCAATTTTATTAATATTACTTGTTCTTAGTCAGGTTTTGCAATCTCAGGTTTCTGATACCGACAAGTTTATAAAAACATGGAGAATAACTGATAAATTTGGCGGCATCGATTCAATCAGAGTTGATACATTTCACATCAATTTTCAGGAGCTAAATCCAATTGACCTATACAGCATCTCCAATTCATATAACGGAAATTTAGGTTCACCCATACAGTCGAAAATATATTTTAATCGTCCTGAAAATAAATCTTTTATTTTTTCAAATGCATTATATCCTTATATTAATCAGATTGAAACGACAACATTTTATAATACCAGGTCCCCTTTTACGAGTTTAAAGTATCTGTCCGGAGGTACTCAGTACAAAGAAGAGGAACAAATAAAATTTTTGTTTACAGCCAATGCAAACAAAAAAATGAACTTCGGAACCTCCCTCGATTATATATATGCACATGGCGAATATGCTGATCAGGCTGTCAAACGTTTTGCAGGCTCTTTTTTCGGGAGTTTTACCGGTAAGCACTATTCAGCTACGGGTTTGTTTGCTTACAATAACCACAGTAATTTTGAAAATGGAGGTATTACCCAGATTTCGTTTATTACTAATCCTCCACGGGGAACTAAATCAAACAATATTCCCATCAATATTACCGGATATTCAAATTATAAATCAACTCAGTTGTTTTATAATCAGCAATATACATTAGGAATTGAAAGAGTGGTAGCCGGGTCGAAAGATTCAACCAATAAAGAATATGTGCCTGTAACCCGTTTTATTCATACATTTCAATATGATGATTTGCGAAAAAGATATTTTGAAAATTCGGTCGAAAGCCGCTTCTATAAAAATACTTATTATAACCTCAAACAAACCAATGATACGGCTGCTATACAAATACTTACAAACAGATTTTCGGCGGGTATGGCCGAAGAATTCAATAAATGGCTGCGGTTTGGAATGACAGTTTATTTAGAAAATGAGATTGAACGTTTTACATTTATGAAAGATACACTGATGAACCATAAATTAGAGTCGAATACAAAAATTGGTGCAGTGCTTTCGAAAGAAAAAGGTCAAATGTTCAGGTATAATTTTTCGGGCGAAATTAACATGATTGGTTACAGAGCCGGTGATATTAATTTGCAGGCTAACGTTGGCGGTTTTTTTAAACTTTGGAAAGACAGTATTTCGATGATAGTTAATGGATTTATTCGCAGTGAAGAACCATCCTATTTTCTTCAACACTATCATTCGAATCATTTTAAATGGGAAAACGATTTTTCGAAAATCTATAAAACCCATTTAGGCGGTACTTTTTCAATTCCTACACGTTCGTTTTCGTTGAATATCAATGTGGAAAATATATCAAAACAAATATATTTTGATTCAAATTCTCTGCCTTCGCAGTTTGGCGGAAATGTGCAAATTTTGTCGGCAAATCTTAAACAGGATTTTCATGTAAAGAAATTCACTTTAGAAAACAACATGGTTTATCAGTTGAGTTCACACCCCGAAATTGTTCCTTTGCCTACCATTGTATTATTTCATAATCTTTATTATCACGATAAATGGTTTAATGTATTAAGTGTACAGTTGGGAACAAGCGTCCGATATCACACATCTTATTTGGCTCCATCGTATATGCCTGCTATTGGTCAGTTCTATAATCAGTCCGAAATGAAAGTGGGTAATTATCCCGTTGTAAATGTTTATGGTAATTTTCATTTAAAACGCACGCGTTTTTTTGTTGAATATTATCATGTTAATCAATTGTTTATGAGCGGAGCCTATTTTTCGATGCCCTATTATCCCGTTAATCCGGCTGTTTTCAAAATGGGGCTTACCTGGAATTTTTACGATTAAGAAAACAAAAAGCTGCTTTTAATAAGCAGCTTTTTTTAATGTTACGAAATCTTTTCAATTTCTTCTTGAAGATTAATTTCAATTCCCTTTTTATCGTAAAATTTGTATTGTAAAAAACCGAGTTTTTGTGAAGCAATCACTTTGCAACCCCTCCCGAACTTTAATTTCCATTGCAGTTTCATCGAAACGAAACCTTTTGAAATAAATGCATCGACATAAGGATGAAGGTGCAATGTAAAGTCTTTGATATTTAATTTGTTTACCAAATAATCAATTTTACTTTCTAACTGATCGGTAAACAAAATTGAAGGTTTGGTATGTCCGGTGCCATAGCAGGTCGGACAAGTCTCTTCAATGTCAATATCCATAACCGGACGAACGCGTTGACGCGTCATTTGCATCAGACCGAATTTGCTCAGAGGCAAAATGTTGTGTTTGGCTCTGTCATTCGACATTTGTTCACGCATCCTCTCGAACAGTTTTTGTCTGTTGTCCGTTTCGTGCATATCGATAAAGTCAACCACAATAATTCCACCCATATCGCGTAAACGTAACTGGCGTGCAATTTCATCGGCAGCTGCCAGATTTACATCTAAAGCGTTGGCTTCTTGTCCGTTTCCGGCTTTCGATCGGTTACCACTATTCACATCAATCACATGCAACGCCTCGGTATGTTCAATAATCAGATAAGCGCCACTTTTGAAAGATACGGTTTTTCCAAATCCCGATTTTATTTGTTTACTAATACCAAAACTGTCAAATATTGGAGCTTCATCCTTGTAAAGCTTCACAATATCTTTTCGTTCGGGTGCTATTAGTTCAACATAATCGCGTACTTCTGTATAAACCGCAGTATCGTTGATATGAATATGTTTAAAACTCGGGGAGAATAAATCTCTAATTATTCCCACGGTGCGACCTAATTCTTCTAAAATAAGCGAAACTCCTTTCGATTGTTGTACTTTGACAATTGCTTCTTCCCAGCGTTTTACCAAAATTTTCAATTCGTTGTCGAGTTCTGCAACTTTTTTTTCTTCGGCAACTGTTCGTACAATAACACCAAAACCTTTGGGTTTTATGCTTTGAATCAGTTGTTTCAGTCTGAAACGTTCTTCTTCTGTTTTGATTTTTTGCGAAACCGACACTTTGTCGGCAAACGGAATCAGCACTAAAAAACGTCCGGCAATTGAGATTTCGGCAGTTAAACGAGGACCTTTGGTCGAAATTGGTTCTTTGGCAATTTGTACTAAAATGTCTTGTCCGGTTTTCAGGATATCGTTAATCGAGCCGTTTTTTTCAATTTCGGTTTGTAATTTGATTTTTTGAATGGCAGGTACTTTTTTACGGTCGCTGAGTATCTGCGTTGTAAATTGATTAAGAGTGTTGAAATTTGAACCTAAATCAAGATAATGTAGAAAAGCGTCTTTTTCGTAACCCACATCCACAAAGGCTGCATTTAAACCGGGCATTATTTTTTTTACCCTGCCCATATAGATGTTTCCCACTGCGAATTGTTCTTCGCGTCCTTCGTGGTTCAGTTCTACAAGGCGTTTGTCTTCGAGCAGCGCAATAGATATTTCGGATGGTTTTACATCCACTACTAATTCGCTATTCACTTTTTTCTGTTTTTGGGTTTGTTGTTTTTATAAATAAAAAAAAACAAACTCAAAGCCAAGTTAAAGCTTTAAAGTTTGTTTTTCTTTGGCTTTAAAAATTTAAGACCACATTTTTAGACTATTTCTTTTTGTGTCTATTTTTTCTTAGTCTCTTTTTACGCTTATGCGTCGACATTTTATGCCGTTTTCTTTTTTTACCGCTTGGCATTTCTTTTATTTTATGTTTTTTAAAAAATTATTTTACAACGCTCACAAATGTTTTAGCCGGCTTGAAAGAAGGAATGTTGTGGGCAGGGATAATAATAGTTGTGTTCTTAGAGATGTTACGGGCAGTTTTTTCAGCACGTTGTTTGATTACGAAGCTACCGAAACCTCTTAAATATACATTTTCATTTTTTGAAAGTGAATCTTTTACTGCTTCCATAAAAGCTTCTACAGTTGTCAATACAGTGGCTTTGTCAACACCTGTATTTTTAGCAATCTCGTTTACGATATCTGCTTTTGTCATTTTGGTAATGTTTTTTAGTTGTGAATAAATTATGTTTAATAAGTTTTTTGTTTTTCAAACGGACTGCAAATATATTGCTTTTATTCTGATTAAAAAACAATTGCGCAATTTTTTTTAAAAATAAATCATTTTTTTTCTTATTTTTTTTCTGATGATTTATAAATTATCAATTCAATCTGGTTTATAGTAAGGTTTCGTCCTTCAATTATTCCATCCTTATTAATCAACACTGTTGCAGGAATTGAACTAACAGCATATAATTTTGCCCCCGAACTTTTCCAACCCTGTAAATCAGATACATGTTTCCAGTTTAATTCTTTTTTTGATACTGTGGTGCGCCACAATTCACCATCGTTATCGAGCGATACGCCCAGAATTTCCAATTTTTTCCCTTTATTGCTATTGTATAGTTTTTTTAGTTCGGGCAACGATTGAATGCAGGGGCCACACCACGAAGCCCAAAAATCGATCAATACGTAATCTGTTTTTCCAATCAGAGCGGATAGTGACAGGCTGTCCCCTTTTAAACCTGGAAGCTTTATGTCGGTAAAATAACTTCCTTTGGCGGTTTTCTTTTCGATAGCAATATTATTTATTATTTCCTGTATGCGCGCAATTTTTTTTGTGTTGTCATTCATTTTTACAATAATACTATCTTTTTGGTCTATCGACATCCCGTAAAATGTGGTAACAAAAATGTGAGTCCCCACGATAGTATTTACATTTTCCTGTACGTATTTCAGATCATAAGCAACTTCTTCATTGTTTAGCTCCTGAATTTTAAAATCGTAGGCAGCTTTCTGTTCGTCTGTTTGGGTGATATCTTTAATTGCAAAATAATTAGCTTCAACGCGTTTGAAAAAGTCATTTTTTCCATTCTGATAGGTTTGCAGCAGGTCATTTTGTTTGGTTCCGCTAAAAGTGAATTCTTTACCATCGAGTTTGACTGATATTTTGCCGCTTTCAAGCACAAAAGGTTTACGAATATTTTCACCTGAAGGTAGCGTGCAAAACATATAAACAACTCTGGAACTGTCGCAGGTACCCTGAAACGAGAATTTTCCATGCTCAATATTCACGCTGTCAATCGAATTCCAAACGCGGTTAATCCGCTCTTTGATAAAAACTGTTTGACCATTCAGATCCTGATTGACTGTTATTCCTTCAATTTTGTAATGGTTTGGCGTGCAACAAATAAATAAAACAATTGAAAAAATACAGTGTGCAATTCGTTTCATAAGGATTATTTTTTGTAATAGAATTTGAAAATATTTTGCAGGTTATGCAAATGCTTTTACCTTTGTATGCAAAGATGCAATATTTTTTTGATATTATTATAAACGTCAAATATATCATACTCTGTTAGTTTTGTATAAATTTGATATATAACGTTTTTCCCGTCCCGATAGCTATCGGGAATCGGGACGGGAATCGGGATTGTTCTTTTGTCTTTTCTTATATCACCCTCAACTACTGAGAAACTGTTTAAAAAATAATGTTAAAGTCTATTTAGCATCAGTTTAATCATTGCTAAGCGTATCATATTCTCGCTTGTGTCAGTAAGAAACTCG
>JAURYY010000288.1 GCA_030653695.1 Paludibacter sp.
AAATGAATAATTATGAAACATTTAATTGCTTATTTAATATTAATAACAAGCTGTGGTTGTTGCAGCAGTGAATTTATGAGCGGAGAAAATTTAACCCTGCCTAAAAAGGAATACAAGGGAACAGAATTAAGAATAGATGGATATTATTACTGTGAGTATATTGGCTTTGGCAGTAACGATATATATGTGCGGACTTATTTCTTTTATGAAAATGGAATAGTACAGTATGGTGGTGCGACAAAAAAAACAGAATTAGCTAACTTGGAGGCACAATTTATGACTATGGAATGGCAAATGTCCAATAGAAAATATAAACACAGATGGGGATTGTTCAATATTGATGGAGATAAAATAATCTTTGAAAGATGGTATCCTAATTCACCGGGTCAGCCGAAAGTATATGTTAATGAAGGAAAAATAGTAAATGAAACCACTTTTCATATAACAGCATTCTATAGACCGGATGGCTCAGAAAGAATAGAACAAGACGAAACGTATCATTTTAAACAATTCAGCCCTAAACCGGATAGCACGAATGTGTTTATAAAGTAAGTATTAAAAGCTTAGTTAGTGGTTAATGTACCTGTCCTTACATTCAATTTGGCTGGGGACCGATGTGGTAAAAAACAAACTAAAATGAATAATTATGAAACATTTAATTGCTTATTTAATATTAATAACAAGCTGTGGTTGTTGCAGCAGTGAATTTATGAACGACGAAAAATTAACTTTACCTAAAAAGATATATGAGGGAAAAGAATTAAGAATAGATGGATATTATTATTCTGAATATATCGGTTTCGAAAGTAGAGATATTTATGTAAGAACCTATTTCTTCTTTCAAGATGGAGTAGTGCTATATGGCGGAGCTACAGAGAAGTCAGAATTACCAAAATTAGAGAATCAATTTATAACTACAAAGTATATAAATGCAATAAAAAAATACAAGGATGGTTGGGGGCTGTTTAATATTGCAGGGGATAAGATTGTCTTTGAAAGATGGTACCCTCATTCTCCGGGACAGCCAAAGGTATATATTCGGGAAGGTACAATTCTAAATGATACTACTTATCATATCTCTGTTTCTTACCGACCGGATGGCTCAGAAAGAATAGAACAAGACGAAACGTATCATTTTAAACAATTCAGCCCTAAACCGGATAGCACGAATGTGTTTATAAAGTAAATTTTGAAGAAATGCCTACCCGGTAATGTATCAAAATCGTTGACAGGCAAATATATAGCTGATAATCAATATTAAATTAAAATTTTAGAAAAAAGGCATGTGGTTACCCGCATTCGCGAAGGTCTAAATGAAAACTTTATCACTAAAGCTTACGATATTTTTTACGGATTAGATCAACAACGCATCAAAACCATTTACGACGATTTCTCGACAAGTGGGCATATCAAAACCCGTTATTATTTTGGTTCTTACGAAAAAGAAATTGACGAATTTGGAAATGTTGCGCACATTGACTACATTTACAGTCCGACTGGTTTAACGCTTATTGTAAAGAACGGCACAAAGTATTACACTCACACCGATTTATTGGGTTCTATCGAGCGCGTTACCAACGCCACAGGTAATTTAGTAAGCGAATACACTTACACCCCCTGGGGAGGACGAATTTTACTCGGCGGAGTAAATATTACGGATAGAGGCTATACGGGTCATGAACACCTTACGCCTTTTGGCGACGATACCAACGGCGGTTTCTGCCTGATAAATATGAACGGTCGTATTTACGATCCTGTATTGGCCCGGTTCCTGAGTCCAGACCCGTATGTTCAAGCACCGGATTTTACGCAGAGTTATAATAGGTATAGTTACTGTATAAATAATCCGCTTAAATACACCGATCCATCAGGCGAAGTGTTTGGCTGGGATGATGCAGCAGTAATGCTTGTTGGTGGAACAATTAATTTGATTTCAAATTGGCATAATGGGATTACTTTTGGCGAAGGCTTTTCTTATTTTGCAATAGGAGCTGGAGCTGGTATTGCTTCTTACTATGCTCCCGGATCGGCAGCATTGATAGCAGGAGGTGCTAGTGCACTTAATAATCTGGCACGACAAAGTTTTCAGCCTGATGGTAAATTAAATTTTAGTAATGTAAATTGGGGACAGGTAGGTTACTCAGGTATCATCGGAGGAGCTACTTCCTACTTAGGAGGTCAGTTTGGCAAAGCTATTGGGGCTGATAAATGGTTCAAAGGAATTGATTCTCCTTTACTTCAAAATGTACTTCGCAATGTATCAACTAATACAATAGTTGGTGGAACATTTGGTGGCTTTGGAGCAATTGCAGACAATGATCCAAATACAACTTTCTTGAGCGGAGCCTGGGGTGGTGTTAAAATGGGAGTAGTTACCGGTACTATCAGTGGCATTGGAGCAGCGGCAACTTATTCAACAAAATATAACAGGAATATATTTTCTGGAAAACCTGAGTGGCCACGAAATAATGGTGCATTAGGTCATGAAAAAATAACCATTTTACAAAAAGGAACAATAATTGATAGATATGGTTCTGATAAAGGAAGTTACTTTGCACCTGAAGGCACATCATTTGAGAATAGATCACTACCTGATGAATACAAAAATCTAACTTTGAAAAAGTATGAAGTATTAAGACCTTTGCCTATGTGGGAAAGTACCACTGCACCACATTTTAATCAACCAGGTTTAGGTACACAATATAGACACTTCTTTAGTGCAGAGTTTTTAATTTATAATAGTTGGTTAAAATAGCTGCTTATGAAAATGAATAGTATTATTGTAGAATTAGGAATTTTAGGTTACGAAGGCACTTTATTTTCAATTGGTAATAAAAAAGAAGCACATTTTTGTATAATAAAAAGAGGAATTATTTTCAGACGTTGGTACGTATTTCACTATGAAAAAGCAAAAATGGAAAATGTTTTCGTATTTAACAACGAAGATGAAGCATGTAGATTTTTTATTGAAAAGCTAGTTGGTTCGAAAATGTATTGCTTACAATGACAAAATATAATATGTCCTCTGCTGGGCGCAGGCTATTTTGCTCGGCATAAGTTCTTTGCCTATGTCGTGTGGGTAGTAAGGTTCCTGACTAGCATTTTAGATAATAATATTAAAAGCGGGAGCTTTTATTTTCACAAAGCTTAGGCAATACTATACACTCAGCATGCAGTGCGATTTTTTTACGCTACGGTGAGCGGAAAACAAGTGCGGGCGCAAACTTGTATTATATTCATACCGACTTACTTGGTTCAATAGAGCGCATAACCAACTCCGTTGGCGCTATGGTAAGCGAATACGCTTACACCCCCTGGGGCGGACGTATTTTACTCAGCGGAGTAAATATTACGGATAGAGGTTATACCGGACACGAGCATTTGTCTCC
>JAURYY010000294.1 GCA_030653695.1 Paludibacter sp.
GAATCTTTCGTTTTCATTATAACTGATTGATAGTTAGCTATAAAGATACGAAATTTCAAGGTCTTTACCAAATAAAAAGACAACTATTTTATTGAATATCAAATAATTATATCGCTATATAATTTTTGTCATGTACTAAACCATTACTTATAAGTTATTATCAGGTTGATATATTATACAGTTTTAGTTGGAATTTGAAATTTCCAACTCAATTACACAAGCCATATTTTTTTCAGGAAAAGAAATTTTCAAGGCATTATTGGTATGGCTGAAATTTATTCCGAAGTTTAAGGGATAGATTAATTTGGCAGATTTTATTCCTTTTTGAAAATTCAAAGTCACATTTTTTGCTCCCTCTAATCTCCAAATTCCAAGAAATGCTTTGTTTTTATTTATTAGCCCTACAGAAATGGGCATTTTATCATCCGAAATTGAGGGCATCCCTAAAGGGAAAAAGGCTGTAGATTGTGGAATAAATGTTGCAAATTTTGATTGATATAAATCTATTCCCTCTTTTACTGCTTTATAACTTGGGGGTGGAAGCTGTGAGATGAGTCCACTTAAATACATTCTTCCAAACATAGCACTTACCATATTGAAAGAAGCTTCAACAGCATTAGCTTTAGGCGAAGGATAAGACCAAATACCCAATTGCTCAGGCAATACAGCCGCCAATGATCCCACTAAAATTGCTGGGAATTTACGATAATCCTGCTGATCAGATACTGAAACTAACTGAGCCTGCGATAATGTTGCATAATCGAGGCGATTACCGCCACTGGCACAGACTTCGATTACCAAATTGGGATATTTATCCTGAATGTTTTTGTACCATTGAATCACTGCCCGGTTATGTTCCAATAGTCCTTGACCTGAGCTACTGGTATTGGTTTCTGTTCCAATTAATTCTTTGGAATTATAGTCTATTTTAAAGTAGCTCACACCATAATCTGCAATCAACCGGTCAATAACTGAGTTTGCCCATGCTATTACTTCCTGATTTCTGAAATCCAATAGATATCTGCCATTGTCAATTACTCGACTTCCATGCCGCATGAGAAACCAACTGTCTGGTTTGATTTTGAGTGCTGAATTTACTCCCACAACTTCTATTTCGAGCCATAAGCCGGGCAACATGCCTTTGGACTTAATGTATTCGAGTAGCTTTTTCAATCCTCCATCGAAACGAGACTTTGAGGCTTCCCACAGCCCAACTTCAGTCCACCAACTTTGATTGAGTTCGGCATACCAGCCTGCATCAATTACATAGTATTTAATGTTTAATTTCGAGGCAGTTTCTATCAAAGGTATTTCTTTTACAGTAGTTGGGTCGGCCATCAAACAATTCATGTAATCATTAAAAATAACAGGACAGTTTTGATTATTTGTTCGTGTGCGTAAAAGGCTTGTTCTACGGTATTTTGTGAGTGCTGTTACTGCTTCATTAAAACCACCTTTTACAACGCCCAGAGCAACTGGAACTGATTGATAACTTTCACCGGGCTTCAATTGTTTCCATGCATGATTATGTAATTCATCGGGACCACCCAAGTACAAATACCCTTGTTTGTTCGCATCTTCGGACATCTCCCAATACCATGAGCCATTGTGCTCTATTTGCCAAAACCATGTTAAACCCAATTTAGTATTTTCAATCATTCCCATTGGCAAATATTTTCCTGTAGAGAAGGAACCATTGCTGCAAAACGAAATTGCATCTCGAAACTGATAATCGGTAGTATTCCAACCTAATTCAGATGGTTTGGCAATTTTCCATTGTACTTCTTGCATCCAACTGTTGGTAGCGTAATGAATTTTTAATTGATTTTCTACAATACCGGGCAAAACGTTATAATTATAAAGCATAGCAGAGCTTAGATATTCGATACCTAAGGCAGTTTTGCCATTATTAATCACTTTGGTATAACGCTGAACCACTGAAACAGAATCATTGAAGATATAATAAGATACGATGTGAAGATTATGGACTGTATCGCGTTGAATGATTGTAAATTCTTTGCCATGAGCGAGTTTTTTTTCTTCTATCCCAATGTATTGAAGTTGTGAAGTTGGATTTCCGAAATGAATGGATTTATCTTCGCCCGAAATGTAAAGAGACACGTCGTATCCTCCATCAACAGGCATAATTGGTGGAATTTCTTTTGAAGGCTCAGACTGTGGCAAGAAAGTTAGTTGACGTAAGAATTTCTGGTTGTAAATTCCAAAGTCTATCTTTAGTTCTCCTGCTTTTATTTGAAATGATTTTACGTCATTGGAATGTGCAATCAAATTAAATGGTTGGATTAAAACGTAAAATAAAATAAATAAATACCTCATAATTGGCAATTCGTTTAGTTAGTAAAACTTGATCCTATTCACAAAAGATTTAATGCTGAAATTTGCTTTTTTAACTTGCGTAATATGATGATTATTAATCCAAAGGTTGTCAAAAACTACATTACTAACTTTGTGTGTTTCATCATAACCAGCAAAACTTGAAATAGGAAATTTATTTTCAGTTGTAATTTTGATATTCTTAAAAGTGATATCATGTATCTTACTTCGCTCAGCAACTTGGGTATAATCGGTTTTCAGAATCTGGATTTGTACCAGCATTGGACAAAAGTTTTGCAAAGAATCAATAGTATAGTTTTCATTTTTAATTGCTTGTATTTTCGGGGTTGGATTCCATTTATCAATCTCGAGTCGGATATCTTCAAAACGAATATCGTGAATATCGGCATTATCACTGCTTGTAATATCCATTGCGAGTCCTAGAGTGCGTATTATATCGCAATTTTCAAATACGATATTTGATATTTCAGGAGCAACAGTTTCTGCTCCAATTTCTAAGGCTTTACCCCAATCACACCAAACAATATTGTTTTTGAAATGGATATTGGATACAGGTAGTTCAGCATACGAAACAACCCCTTTTACAACCAATGCATCGTCGAAACTCCGAATAAAGCAATCTTCAACCTTCACATTCTGGCAATTGCAAATATCTATACCATCGGTATTATAATTCCACAATCCAATCAACTTTATATTGTTAATATTAACGTTATTGCAGCCAAACATAGAAAAACACCAAGCGTTGGGTTCTGTGAGAATAATACCTTCAATTGAAATATTGGAACAGCGATTAAAATTGAGAGCTCCATTGCCTCGTGGGAGTTTAATTACATTCAAAATTCCTCTACCGAAAATATGAATATTACTTGCATCGTTGGCAAAAAAGTTTCCATATACCACCGCTTTTGCATCGATATAAACTGATTCGTTGCTGTGTAATTCTGTATTTCCAATAATATGTTCGCCTGGACCAAAAAATCGTACGTTGGGCGTATTTTGTTCTGGGATATTGGTTTCTGGTGCATTGGCAAACAAGTGTAAAGCATGATGAAATCCATTTACTTCCACGACAAATTTTTGCGGTTTATCAAGTCGGAATGTTATTTTATTGCCCTTTATTTGAGGCTTTATTCCTAGCGACAAAGGGCGAATTTTGACGGATTTGATTGCTTCTTTTGACTCAATTTCTACAAAAGTAGAACCTTTCAAGTCCCAGCTTGAGAATCCAGCTAATTCGGTTTGATACAATGGTCGATTGTAACCTGGATAAATCTGATTTAAGGGCATGGCAGAAACTCTGCAAGTTTGAATTTCATGTGAAAGCCCATTTATTTTAAGCTTATAGTTATCAAACTTTATATGTTCATCAGGGTTAGAAGTATCATTTAAAGTGGAACTGTGGATTAAAAATGGCAGAAATAATAACGGCAAAAAATTCAATATTCGCTTCATAATTTAAACTTGATTTGTAATGTTGAGAGGTTATCCTACTATTATTTTCTTACAATTTCCATCTAATTTAACAATATAGATGCCTTTTGCTAATGGGAAATATTCAGTAGTTGTGGTAAGTTTCTTATATAATTGCAAAGTTCCATCAATTCGATATACGGAAAGCAATTGATTGGTCTGATTGGGAATAATTATTAAATTTCCATTAGATGAATAGGCTTTGAAAGATATTTCAGAATTGACAGGTTGAAGTAGTGTTGTAGGGTTTCCGTCACTCAGATACTTAAACACAAATGTAATCCTATCGCCCGAAGTATTTCCTTTAGAGTCAACTACCATATCAACTTGGCTTCCAAGAGCTACTGTACCTAAATCAGCATTCAAATCGAGATTTCCACTCGCCATATCGTATCGGTATTTTTCTACACCATTAACAAAGAAAACCACAACGACTTTATTGCCAAGTGAACTGTTGGTAGTATTATTGATTTTCCCCACCACTTTAAGACTTCCGCTTACATTGCTTGTCCAACGAAACACCGAAACCTGACTCAAAGCTGGTTGTGTATTTATTCTTAATGCCGATGGCAAAAGCACAGATGCTGATGGAGTCCAAGTATAGCTACTGCTTTGGTAAGGAAGTGCTACAAAACTTTCTTTGGTATAATTGGTTGTGCCAACAACAGTGGCATTTGCATATCCATAGCTCCATCCTAAATCCCCTTGAGTGCCTTTAATAAACCAACCTGTAACGGGATCGGCTACAGCATTCAGTTGAGCTACATTATCGATAGTTATTTTATTGACAAGCAATCCGTAATCAATTTTCTTAGCAGTATTGGCAGTTAACTCTTGAACGGAATTATTATTCATTGTTACATTTTTGCAACTGGTGGCATAGATGG
>JAURYY010000296.1 GCA_030653695.1 Paludibacter sp.
AGGGTAACTTGCAGTACGGTAACTTTCATAAGATTTCCAACTCTGATAATACAGTTTTAAACTGATCGATAAAATACTTTGCATCCGTTTTCGAGAGGCACAACGGGGGCAACAGGCGAATGATGTTTGTTCCGCTAACCCCGGTAAATATTTTTTTCTCAAACAATAATTTGTTGCGAATATCTTTAATTGAACCTACAAACTCTATCCCTATCATTAAACCGGCACCTCTTATTTCTTTAATGCCATTAATTTTACGCAATTCTTCCATCAGATAATCACCTATCCTTTGTGCATTTTCGACTAAATTTTCGGCTTTTATCACATCGAGTACGGCAATGGCAGCAGTACAGGCCAGATGACTTCCGCCGAAAGTAGTTCCGAGTAAGCCGTGCGAAGCTTCAAACAAGGGGCTGATTAAAACACCGCCAACAGGAAAACCATTGCCCATGCCTTTGGCAACGGTAATCAGATCGGGACGAATGCCCGCATATTGATGTGCGAAAAACTTACCGCTGCGTCCGTAACCCGATTGAATTTCGTCCAAAATAAGCGCGGTTCCGCTTTCGGTACAGGCTTTGCTTAATTCCTGCAAAAAAGAAATTTCGGGCATCTGAATACCGCCAACTCCCTGAATACCTTCGACAATAACCGCGCAAACATCGTTGTTTTTAAGCGATTTGCGAACGGATTCAATATCATTCATCGGGAAAAACTCTACTTCAAAACCTTCGTTAATAGGTGCTACAATTTTGGGATTATCAGTTACGCGCACTGCTGCCGAAGTACGACCATGGAAACTTTTTCGGAATGCAATCACTTTGGTCCGACCATTATGAAACGAGGCAAGTTTCAGTGCGTTTTCGTTGGCTTCGGCGCCCGAATTAACTAAAAACAAGGAGTAATCATCGTATCCTGATATTTTACCAAGTTTCTGTGCCAGCTCCTGTTGCAATTTATTAATAACCGAATTGGAATAAAACACTAATTTCTCGGATTGATC
Source organism: Paludibacter sp. (assembly GCA_030653695.1). Classification (GTDB taxonomy): domain Bacteria; phylum Bacteroidota; class Bacteroidia; order Bacteroidales; family Paludibacteraceae; genus Paludibacter. The sequence goes on from JAURYY010000296.1 coordinate 1,004, forward strand.
GGTCAGTTTTTGAACAAAATAAGGGTGCGAATGCCCGATTGAAATAACAGCATGACCTCCGTAAAAGTCGAGATATTCAATCCCTTCTTTATCATAAGTTCTGCACCCGATTGCTTTTGCTATTTCAATATCGAAAAGCGGATAAACGTTGAATAAATTCATATTATTAATTTACAATTTACAATTTACAGGTTTCCGTAAATTTTTCAAACCAGGTTATTTGGCTGAAAAAACCGGTATCAGATACCGGATATCATCCAAATTAAATACCCCGTGTAAATAGATATCAGCAAGCCACCATGCCAGCGTTTTATCTTATGATGTTTATTGGTATAAACAAAGACCAACACAAGAAAACTGGCTAAAGTTGCGATTATCAAATCTGTGTCCATTCCTTTGTAAACAGGCAATGGTTGAGCCACAGCGCTTAATCCTAAAATTAAAAACACATTAAAAATATTTGAACCGATAACATTACCGAGGGCAATATCGGTATTTTTTTTGAAAGCTGCAACAACCGAAGTTGCGAGTTCGGGCAGCGATGTTCCCAATGCTACAATTGTTAAGCCGATGACTGCCTGACTTATACCTAACGATTCGGCAATGCGTGTGGCACTTGGTACAATCAGTTGTGCTCCGCCCACCAATCCACCTAAACCACCCGCAATCATTATCAGCGCAAGCCATATTTTAATGGGTTTGAAATCTATATTGTGCGATTTTTTAGGGTGGCTCAAGGTGTTATTTACCATAACAATCATAAACCACGCAAAAAATATGAGCAAGACAAAACCATCGGTTCGAGTAATGATGGCATCGCCTTTGGCCAATAATAAAACGATAAGCGGAGCAAATATACTTAAAGGAATACTAAACTTGCGCAAACTCTTGCTTGAAGCTATGGGAAATATTAATGCTGCAATTCCAATAATTATATAAGTATTTATGGTGTTGCTGCCGATAATATTAGTCAAAGCAATATCCGTTGAACCCGGGTTGAGGGCAGCTACAAGATTCACAACTAATTCGGGCATCGAAGTCCCGAATGCAACTACTGTGAGCCCTATGATCATGTTCGGTACATTGAATCGCTTTGCTAATCCCGATGCCCCATCCACCAAAAAATGCGCTCCAATGATAAGAATTACAAATCCAGATATGATTAAGATATAATCCAACTTTTTAGTTTTTTAATAAACAATCACTTTTTGGTCGTTGCTTCATTCAAAGCCTCAACAATATTTATGATATAATCGCCCATTTTCTCGCATTCCACAATTATATCCATGTATGTAACACTTGCCTGATATTCGTATTTATGTGAGTTCACATCGTTAATATTCTGAAATTTCAACTGGTTTCTGAAATTATTGATTTCATGTTCGAGATTGACCGATTGGTTGAGTTCGTCATTGCTCACATTGTCGTTCTTCATGGCTTCCTGCAACTGCTGCAAAGCACCTTGCACCAAATTCATCATCAAATCAATATTATCATCCATAACCTTGGTGTAAAGGGATTTGTCTTCGCGTTTACGCTTGATTATTTTTGATAAATTGTTGCTGCCATCGGCAATACTTTCAATTTCGGAAATTACACGCAGCATCGTCTGTATCTGATGTTTGCTATCATCGCTCAGTTTGCCATCACTTACTTTGGTAAGATATTTTGCAATTTCGACTTCCATATTATCGCTGATACTCTCATATTTCTGAATGCGGGTGTACTCTTTCACAAATTCATTTTCATTCTTTTCTTGATATAGAGTACGCACAATTTTGAACATTCTGTCGGAGCGATCCACATAAACTTTTACTTCTTTCCATGCTTGCATGACAGACAATTCGGAAGTTGACAACATCCCTGTTGAAATATATTGTAACTGAAATTCTTCATCGGTGGTTTTTTGCTTGATAACAAATGAAACTATTTTAGCAATTACCGTTACAAACCAAATCATAACGAAAGTATTAATCAGATTGAAAATGGTATGAAAAAGCGACAAGCCGAACGAAGTAGCAATTTGCAAAGTAATAAGTTTTTCTTTGATGATTTGCTGTCCTGCAGTCAATTCGCTGTTCGAGGTAATGGCATTGAGTGTTTTAGAGTCAATAGAATTAGCAAAAGCGGTAATTTCAGTCGGATTTCCATGTCCGAACTGGGTGATAATGGAAATAATCATTTTAGTAAAAGGATAAAACAGAAATAACATCCAGATTACACCAAAGATATTAAAAGTCATGTGAGCCAGGGCGGCTCTTTTTGCCGAAATATTCGCAGGTATTGCCGCGATGTTTGCTGTAATTGTAGTACCTATATTTTCTCCCAATACCATTGCAGCACCAAGTTCAAAAGAAATCCAACCTTTACTGCACATGATTAACGTTATGGCTACTGTTGCGCTCGACGATTGAACTATAATGGTGAGCAAAGTGCCGATACCAACAAAAATGAGTACCGAGGCAAATCCCGATTGAGTGAATTGGGTAAGAAAAAACAGTATATCGGGGTTGTGCTGTAAATCGGGGACTGAATTTTTAAGCATGTCTAAGCCGAAAAATAACAGGGCAAACCCCAAAATAACTTCACCCCACGATTTTCTTTTGTCCTTCGATGAAAAAATAAAAGGGATAGAAAGCCCTATTAACGGAACAGCTATTTTAGCAATGCTGATTTTAAATCCGAAAATCGAAATGATCCATGCAGTGATGGTTGTCCCGATATTCGCCCCCATTATCACCGTGATTGACTGAAGCAACGTCAATAATCCGGCGTTTACAAAGCTAACCACCATAACAGTGGTTGCTGAAGATGACTGGATAACCGCTGTTATCAACACTCCGGTCAAAATACCGGTGAATCGGTTTTTTGTCATTACCGCCAGGATATTCCGGAGTTTTGTGCCCGCCACTTTTTGCAGGGCTTCGCTCATCAAACTCATGCCATATAGGAATAATCCGAGCGAACCAATTAATGTCAGGAAATCATAAATAGAATACTCCATAAATATTAAAATAAAAAATCATGCAAAAGTAATTCAAAAATCAGAGACATTCAAACATATACTTTTAAAAAAAAATCGTATTTTTACACCCTCAACACAAAAAGATAACCCTCATCGCTGATCAGTATGGATAAAATGGCAACAATCTATTGTAAAAACACAAAGTCGTTTCACAATTTTTCACTCGGTACTTCGTTGATTGAAATATACCGAGATCTTAAAATAGAGTTAAAATATCAGGTGGTGGCTGCAAGAGTTAATTATAAAGTTGAAGACCTTAATTTTTTGATATACAAGCCAAAAGATATTGAGTTTATTGATTCAAGTTCTTCTTCCGGAATGCGGGTTTATGTTCGCACCCTAAGCATGGTGCTGGCAAAAGCTATCTCAGAACTTCTCCCGGAGGTTTATCTGCGTATTGAGCATCCCATTTCAAAAGGGTATTATTGCCGGCTCGAAAATTTGGAAAACCCCATTAATGTACAATTGATTCAAGCAATAAAAAATCGGGTTTTAGAAATAATTGAAAAACGAAAGCCAATCATTTGCGAAGAAAAACAAACCACCGAAGTAAAGGCATTGTTTTCGAAACAAGCACACCATATTGATAGAATTTCTCTTTTCGAAACATTGGGGAATCCTTATTGTCGATTTTTTAGCATCGACGATTATATTGATTACTACAACGGAGTGCTTTTACCTTCGACCGATTATTTAGATTTATTCGACATTATACCTTATTACGATGGCATGTTGCTTGTGGTTCCTAACAGGTTAAATCCATTGGTGCTCGAAGAAGTTGTGCTACAACCCAAAATATATGATATTTTTAAGGAATTTTTGGGATGGAATAAAATTATGAATTTGAATAACGTTGGCGAGTTCAATATCGCCTGCCGCAACAATCAGTCATTTAATTTGATAAAAGTTTCGGAGGCGTTACACGAAAAGAAAGTGGCTTCCATAGCCGATATGATTTCGCAACGCGCCAAACAGGTTAAAGTGGTGCTTGTGTCCGGTCCTTCATCATCGGGTAAAACCACTTTCAGTAAACGATTATCTATTCAGTTGATGGTGTGTGGGTTGAAGCCGGTTTCCATTTCGCTCGATAATTATTTTGTGAACCGGAATGAAACACCACTTGACGAACATGGTGAATGGGATTTTGAACATTTGCATGCCTTAGATTTGAAATTGTTTAATCAACATATAAAACAATTGCTGAACAAAGAGGAAATAGAAGTTCCTTTTTTTAATTTTGAAACCGGAAAAAGAACCTACAACGGGCAAAAACTACGACTTGACAATGGCAACGTGCTGATTCTGGAAGGGATACACGCGCTGAATCCCGATTTATTGCCCGATATTTCAAACTACGTTACATTTAAAATATATGTTTCGCCGCTTACTACCATTTCTATCGATAATCACAACTGGATTCCGACTACCGATACAAGATTATTAAGAAGAATTATCCGCGATTATCGTTTCCGTAATTACACTGCACGCGAAACAATTGCACGTTGGCCGAGTGTGCGGCGGGGCGAAGAAGAGTGGATTTATCCTTATCAGGAAAATGCTGATGTAATGTTCAACTCAGCGTTGATGTTCGAGTTTGCGGTATTGAAAAAACATGCAGAGCCAATTTTAGCCGAAGTTCCCAAATTTTGCGATGAATATACCGAAGCACACCGGTTAATCAAATTTTTAAACTACTTTGTGGCTATCCCCGACCGCGAAATTCCACCCACATCCTTGCTTCGTGAGTTTCTGGGAGGTAGTAGCTTTAGATATTGAACTGATTTTAACAAACAAGACACAAAAACTTTTAAACTCATCTCAACAGAATACGTCAAGACTCAAACCGAAAATGTTTTTCTTAATATTTCCAGCGTTTTAATTTTTGGAAAAGATGAAAGTATCTGGTTTTATAACCATTTTCTCTTAAACCGAAACGCCAGATACACCAAAGCAAACATTACGAGGACTTCAACCTACGATCCAATAATTGTCGCAAAAGCTTCGCCGGAGTAGATACCAAAAACGGCAGATTGAAAAATAAAAGTCGAAAAAATTTTGTATTATGTAGTAGAAACATTATTTATGTACTACATAATAAAAGATATTAGAACCATCCCGATTCCCGTCCCGATTCCCGATAGCTATCGGAACTAATATTTTTCACCAGACAACAATGAATACAAACATTAAATTCAGCTACTTTATATCAACAACAGTTCGTTATAAAAAATGTATCTTGCTCGCAAAGACGCTAAGTCGCAATGAAAAACTGTTAAGTTTTTCGCTTTGCGTCTTGCTAAATAAATTTAAAGGTCAGATAATCAAGAAAGTAAAAAATTGCGTCTTTGCG
>JAURYY010000299.1 GCA_030653695.1 Paludibacter sp.
AAATCTAAAAAACATGTATGTTTTTTATCTGAGTGTTCTTTTTTAATATATTCTAAGTGAAACTAAGTGTACTTAGTGGTTAATCTTATCTCTTTGTTTTTGAGCATAATATTCTTTTAATCAATATAAACTCTATTGTAATCCGATAGAAACTATAACTTTACATTGGGTGGTAAAAAAGAAGTTATATCTTTTCCATAAGAAATTAAATCGCGTGCCACAGTAGATGAAATATGCGCATAAGTTGCATAAGTAAACAAAATTACCGTTTCAACTCCTGTCAGAATATGATTAGCATCTCCAATTGTACGCTCGTACTCAAAATCGCCTACTGAGCGCAAGCCCCTTAAAATAAACCGAGCATCCGCTTTTTCGGCAAAATCAACGGTCAGGCTGTTATAAGCCTCTACTTTTACACGAGGCTCGTTTATAAATGCCTGTTTGATAATATCTATGCGTTTCTCGACTGAAAAAAGCGTTTTTTTTGATTGATTCGATCCGATGCCAATCACAATTTCATCAAACAACTCAAGCCCGCGGTGAACAATGCTGTAATGACCTATGGTAAAAGGGTCAAATGTTCCCGGAAATATTGCACGTTTCATTCTCTTAAAACTTTATTTGGTTCAATATTTGTAATTAATCTCCCGTTGTGAAATTTGCTAATTTGGTTTTTTTAATTAGCAAGTCCATTTAAAAATGTTTGCAAAGATATGATTTTTAAACGCCATTGAAAAATAATATAAAATATGTTCAACTTTTTTAGCTATTGATTTAAATAATATTTTTAACTTTGTACAATCATTCTATATTCAGCAGGTAAAAAATAATTATGAGAATATTTAAATTGTTTACAATATTTGTCTTGCTATGTGTTGTTAGTACGGTTTTTGGGGTTCAAATCGTTACATCTTTTGCTATTCCTGAGAAAATAGAATTTTCGGGTCAATCAATATCACTTTCGAGATACGACATGCGGGAGCGATTCGATAGGGAACAAATTATAATTGCTTATAATCACTCGGTAAGTTTAATGATTATAAAACGGGCAAATCGTTATTTTCCTGTTATCGAACCTATTCTGAGACGAAATGGAATACCACAGGATTTTAAATACTTAGCTGTAATTGAAAGCAATCTCGATCCAAGAGCGTTGTCGGGAGCACAGGCAGCAGGTTTATGGCAACTAATGCCCAAAACAGCCGAACAATTCGGACTTGAAGTGAACAATGAAGTGGACGAACGGTATCATATTGAAAAAGCAACTGAAGCTGCTTGTAAATACTTAAAAAGCGCATACATCAAATATGAAAACTGGGCTACAGTAGCTGTTTCATATAACGCCGGAATGGGTCGAATTTCGACAGAACTTGACAAACAATTGGCGAACGAAGCATACGATTTATTGTTAGGATCAGAAAGCAGCCGTTATTTATTCAGGATTCTTGCCATGAAACAGTTTCTCGAAAATCCGCGTGTTTTTGGATATAAAATTGAACGCGAACATTTTTACCACACAATTACCACAAAAACAGTAACGGTGAATGATTCGGTTAACAACTGGATAGTGTGGGCGGCTAAAAACGGGATCAGTTACGCTCAACTTAAAGATTTTAATGTATGGCTTAGAGATACAAAACTAACGAATGCAAACAAGAAAGAATATAAAATTCAGATACCTGAAAAGAACGACTTGAATTTTGACAAAAATAAAATTCAATTACATAATTATTTTTCAATCGAAAGTATTTTAAATTAAAAATAACTTTTTTTCTCTACAACGTTTATGAATAAAAACCCTTAAAAAAATAAAAGTATGAAACATCTCCTTATCGTAGCACTATTGCTGCTTTCTGTTACATTTGTCAGTGCCCAGTTTAATCTTGGTGTCAGGGCAGGTTATAATTCATCTTTAACCGTAAACAATATAGGTTCGGTGTTCAACGGAACTTATAATTTGGAATCAGTTCAAGGTGAAATGTGGAATAATTTCCATGTCGGTGCTTTTGCCCGCATTTTTATTAATAAATTTTACATCGAACCTGCCATTTTGTATTCGTTAGAAAAAAAACAGTACGAAATTACGCAGGTTGTGATGGACGGAGAAGTTACACTTGATAAATTTGCGGATATCAAAACCATTGATGTTCCTATACTATTAGGATTAAAACTTCTCGACCTTAAAATTATGAACGTTCGGGCTTTTGCAGGACCTAAACTCAGATTCGATGCCGGCACAAAACTTGACGTAACGGATGTAAGCAACTTTGTGTACGAAGTAAAAAAAGCAAATCTCGGCATGGAAATAGGTGCCGGAATCGACGTGCTTATGTTTGCATTAGACTTGCGCTATAACCTTATCGGGAATATGTATGAAACAAAACTCGAAGATGTAAAATTTGATCCTGCAACAACCTTTGTGGTTTCATTAGCCTGGAAATTATTCTAATTGTTTTTCTCTTTATTGATTCCACACCCTAACTTGGATAAGCCAGAACCAAATAGGTGCAACGCAAATCACCAAATTGTTACAATCTGGTGATGCAGTTTTATCAGTGTAAAAAAATAGTAAGGGACAAGCCAGAACCAAAAAGGTAAAAATTAGTATTTTTGTGGTATGAAACTACTGACGGAAACTTACGCAAACGAAATAGCCTTCTCGCTTTCTTGTTTTGATAGGCTAATAATAACAGGAACATAACCAGAGATTTCTTATGGTCAAGGTATGACGAGTTATTTGTATCAAAAAGGAGTAAAAATATTTGATTATCCAAAGTTTGCAGAACCATTTAAGGAATCAATTCGGGCAAATGCAGAATTGATTGCCAAAGAACATGGTGCTGAGATAGAGTTTATTCGGAAATCAGGTGTAAGAAAAGAGTCAATTATTTCAAAAAAGATTGAACAACGAGGTAATCATCCCTGCATTGTTCATATAATTTCGGTTTATGGAGACTTGCAATACATTTAAACCCTGGCATGACAAAACTACCGGAAAAACGTTTCTGCGACCAGACCGGAGTAAATGTTTACATTACTATTTTTATTTCATTGATGAGCAGTTGGGTTTAGGATATGTTCGCGTACCAACATGGTGTCCATTCCGGTTACAGATTTATATAAACGGACACAATTTATTGGCAAGTGAATTGAAGAACGCCGGGAGTAAATATACCATGATTGATAATGCTTTCGACAGTATCGATGATGTGGAGAAAGCACAAGATATTTCGGACAATATCAGTGTAGAAAAACTTCATCGCAAATTGGAGGAGTTCGCATGGAAGTTCTGTCCGGTGTATAAAGAATTTAATCTGAGATACCATTGGAGTGTAATGCAAGCTGAATATGCTACCGATATAGTATTTAAGAAATAAGCGGATTTACAGCAAATTTACGGTGAACTGATAGCAACTGCTATCCACACAGTAAAACCAGAGAACATTGCCACTTTCTTGGGACATAAACTTGACGGCAGGTATCAGGTAGAAGTGGGAAACAACTATAACGTCCGCATTGAAGGCAGTCGGGTAAAACACACATTGGGTTCGGTGTCCATAAAAATGTATGATAAGTTTTCGAAGATATTACGCATAGAAACAACAGCAAACGATATAAGTTTTTTTAAACACTACAGGGAAGTAGTACACCGTGACGGGACAAGGTCATACGAAATGGCTCGCCTCAAGAAGAATATCTATAGTCTTGGTTTTTTGGCAGATAACCTCAAAGCTGCCAATAAAAGATATTTGGAATTTATCTCTGCATTCAATAACAAAGAAGTGGGCAGAAAGAGATTAGAGAAAGTGTCCGAGTCAAAAACCGAAAACGATCGAAATTACAAGGGGTTCAATTTTTTCAGCGATTTTGATTTGTCGATTTTATTGGCAATTCTACGGGGTGAGTTTAATATCACGGGGTTTAGAAATAAACATCTGCAAAAACAACTCGGATTCAAGGGAAGTAAAATAAGCAGATTGATTAAACGTTTGTGAATACACAGACTTATTAAAAAAGCAACCGATTCGTACAAGTATTATATCACAAAACTTGGAAAAGAAACCATAATTATGGCGCAGAAAATCAAAGAATTAGTAATAGTTCCAGCATTATCTTATTGAATATTGTGCCAAAAAATACGCGAATTTGAAAGATAAGGTACTAAACTATAAGGTTGTTTGAAAATGTATAATAACAAAAAGAGGATACTCATTGAATTAATGAACATCCTCTTTTCTTTTTAATTTAACAAAAAGAATATTGTTGACCTGTAAATATGCTTAATACCGATAGTTATCGGTATCGCTTCGCTCTGAATGACTGTATTTTATGTTGAGTTGTAGAGTGAGTAAGGTTGGTTGGCGGCGAAGTCGCCAACCAACCTTACTCACTAAATGATAAATGTTTGGTTGTCATTTCAAATGAAGTGAGAAATCTCAGTCAAAAAAAATGAACATTCAAACGATTACCAGACAATAATGAAAATAAACAATTTAAATTGAGCAATTTTATTAACTATTCCCCATCATTCTGATGCCTTCGACAAAACAAACCGTTTCACCTTTTGTTACCAATTGACCCTGTTTTTTCTCAACACGAATAATTCTTCCATCACAGAAACAATGAATATGTTCCAAGCCATATTTAGTCTGAATGGTGCAAACGATATCGTTTTCGTTCAATCTTTTGCCATGAACCGGTTCGATAGAGCGATCGTTAAAATCAAGTTCCCAAATCACTCTTCCGGTAAAGTTCGACACAATCGGTTCAGCATTCGGATATAGAAATGCCTTCATATCGGTCGGAACAGGAATATTGTTTTTTTTGAATTTCTCTTTTATTGCATTTTCAAGTTCTTGATCGAAACGTTTTTTTGCCTCACCCGATTTAAAATCGCGGTATTGTTTTTCGTGCATTGCAAACTCGAACAATTCTTCATCATCTTGACCTCTGTCCCAGCCTAATTCTTTCATTTCGGCAATAAAGCGCGGTAATTCGTCAGGATAGTTGTCTTGCGGATTGCCATCGAAAAATTCAAATTTATTTTTTTCGGCTAAAGCAATAATTTCGGGGTCTAACTCACCAGGTAGTCTTCCCGCTTTTCCTAAAATCATATCCCAGCTGTTTTTGTCAATCATGCTCCAGCGTGGCTGATCTTTAACAAGGAACATAACATTCATCAAAGCAATATTTTTTACATATTGACTGAACGGAGTTACCAATGGTGGGCTTCCGAGCTTGGACCATATATATTTCACTTCGTCGAATAACATCACCAACAATTCGTCTTCCGATAATTCGTTTTTGTTTACGCCTTTCAGATAAGAGTTTATGGCAGTGTGCATTCCTTTCAAGTCGGCCATGAGCGAGCCCATCATACCGCCGGGTAATCCGCAGCCAATAAGCAATGAAGTTATAAATTTATTGCGGTCATCGATAAAATAACCCAAAAAGTCATCAATAAAACTTTGCGTCAACCGGCGGGCTTCCATGTATGCATTCATATTAATTTCAGGCACTTTGAAACCTGCATCCTTCAACATAGCCTGAACGGTTATCACATCGGGATGAACCATACCCCACGAAAGCGGTTCCATAGCCACATCAATATAATCAACGCCTGCTTTGGCTACTTCGAGCATCGATGCTACCGAAAAACCAGGACCTGAATGTCCGTGGTACTGAATAACAACATCAGGATGTACAGCTTTAATTTCTCTGACAATATTGCCCAACATAACAGGACGACCGATACCTGCCATATCTTTTAAACTGATTTCGTCGGCGCCAGCTGCAATGAGTTGCATAGCCATATTCACGTAATATTCCACAGTGTGAATGTCGGAATAAGTTATACACAGCGTTCCCTGAGCAATCATGCCGGCAGCTTTTGCCCAACGTATGGATGGAATTATATTTTGAACATCATTTAAACCGCAAAAAATTCGGGTAACATCAACACCCTGAGCCCTTTTAACTTTATACATCAACTCACGAACATCAGCGGGTACCGGGTTCATGCGTAAACCATTCAATCCACGATCGAGCATGTGTGTCTGAATGCCCACATCGTTAAATGGTTTGGTGAAAGCTCGAACCGATTCGTTTGGGTTTTCGCCGTATAGCAAGTTTACCTGTTCCGATGCGCCGCCATTGGTTTCAACCCTTGCAAAACATCCCATGTCGATTATTACCGGTGCTATTTTGGCTAATTGATCTTTGCGCGGCACATATTTGCCCGACGATTGCCACATATCGCGGTAAACAAGACTAAATTTAATTTCTTTCATTTCTTTCTTTATTTAATTGTAATCTGAATTTCTTTTCTTAACGAATTACTGTATGCGTCTTCTAAGCAATAATGAACACTACACCCGTTTTTTTTGAAGGTGCAAAGATACTTAAAATATTTGATTAAAGAAATATTTCTTTAATCAAATATTTTATTTTTTCTCAAAGCATGAGCACGGTAATCAAGTTATTTATAAGTAACAAATTCATTTATGAAAGGTTTTTAGTAAAGTCAAAATTTTATTCATTTATGTCCATTGTTTGACAAGTTAAAAAGAGTACTTTTGTGAAAAAATTCAAACAATTGAATATCAAACTATTTTTTATACTAACTAAATAACAAAAGTATGATTTATTCGCACGAAGTAGAACACATGTGTGTTGTAAAAAAAGGACCCAATCATGGGCCTGCTCCCATACCCGAAGAAGGAAAATGGGTGAAATCGAAACAAATTACTGACATCTCAGGCTTAACTCACGGTGTGGGTTGGTGTGCGCCACAGCAAGGTGCCTGTAAACTGACTTTGAACGTAAAAGAAGGTATTATCGAGGAAGCACTGATTGAAACTATCGGTTGCTCGGGCATGACTCATTCCGCTGCTATGGCTGCCGAAATTCTGACCGGAAAAACGATTCTTGAAGCATTGAATACCGACTTGGTTTGTGATGCTATCAACGTAGCCATGCGCGAATTATTCCTTCAAATCGTTTATGGACGTACACAATCGGCTTTCTCCGAAGGTGGATTGCCTATCGGTGCCGGATTAGAAGATTTAGGAAAAGGCTTGCGCTCGCAGGTTGGAACCATGTTTAGCACAAACGCCAAAGGTGTTCGTTACCTTGAAATGGCCGAAGGTTACATCAACCGCATGGCATTGGACGAAGATGGCGAAGCTTGCGGTTACGAATTCGTTCGTTTCGGACCCATGATGGACTTGATCAAAAAAGGTATGGATGCCAACGATGCATTGAAAAAATCGACCAGCAAATACGGACGTTTCGACAACGCAGTAAAATATATAGATCCACGACATGAGTAATGAATAATTGATAATGAATAATGAATAATTATGAGAGAAAATATAATTGTAAATAAAAGCAGGACGTTTGCCATCAGAATTATTCGTTTATATCAATATCTTTTATCCGATAAAAAAGAATATATTCTTTCAAAACAATTATTGCATTCAGGAACAAGTATTGGTGCAAGTGTAAAGGAAGCAATTCAAGGTCAAAGCAAAAAAGATTTTATCGCAAAGATGCAAATTTCACTCAAAGAAGCAAGCGAAACTGAATATTGGCTCGACTTATTGCATGAAACAGATTATTTAGACAACAATCAATTCATAAGTATTAATAATGATTGTTTAGAAATAATCAAATTGCTGACTTCAATAATCAAACAATCGAAAGAATAATTCAAATACAGTTTAAATTATCAATTATTAATTATCAATTATCAATTAAACAATATGTTATTTGAAAGTTACGACCGCCGTATCAATAAGGTAAACGCGGCACTTAATACTTATGATATCAAAGATATCGATGAAGCCAAAGCCATCTGCGCTGCTAAAGGCATCGACCCTTACCAAATTTGCGAAAGTATTCAAAACATCGCCTTCGAAAACGCTAAATGGGCTTATGTAGTAGGCGCTGCTATCGCTATCAAAAAAGGCTGCACTACTGCTGCTGACGCTGCCGAAGCTATCGGTATCGGTTTGCAGGCATTCTGTATTCCGGGTTCGGTAGCCGAAGACCGCAAAGTAGGTATCGGACACGGAAATTTGGCTGCCATGTTGCTTCGCAACGAAACAAAATGTTTTGCATTCCTTGCCGGACACGAATCGTTTGCAGCTGCCGAAGGTGCAATCGGTATTGCTCAGTCTGCAAACAAAGTACGTCAGGAGCCACTGCGCGTTATCCTGAACGGACTTGGAAAAGATGCTGCTATGATTATCTCGCGTATCAACGGATTTACATACATTCAAACCGATTTCGATTACGCTACAGGCGAATTGAACGTGGTTCGGACTAAAGCGTATTCCGAAGGAATCCGTGCAGCCGTAAAATGCTACGGTGCCGATGATGTTCGCGAAGGTGTGGCTATTATGCGCGCCGAAGGTGTTGACGTATCCATCACCGGTAACTCAACTAACCCAACACGTTTCCAACATCCGGTAGCCGGCACATATAAAAAAGAATGTATGGAGCAGGGTAAAAAATACTTCTCAGTAGCTTCGGGCGGAGGTACCGGACGTACACTTCACCCCGACAACATAGGTGCCGGTCCTGCTTCGTACGGTATGACCGATACTATGGGACGTATGCACGGTGATGCTCAGTTCGCCGGTTCTTCTTCAGTTCCGGCTCACGTGGAAATGATGGGATTCCTCGGAATGGGTAACAACCCCATGGTTGGAGCTACTGTACAAGTGGCTGTGGCTATTGAAATGGCGAAATAGACCCTCTGCCCCCTAAAGGGGGTTCAAAGAATAGAAACTCCCCGATAGGCAATTGATCGTATCGGGGTGTTTTATACTGTCAAGTTTACCCAACTTTCTTTTCATACAGAAACTTCTGAAATTCAATAAATAATGAACTGATATTGGCAACGTTACCAAGAACCTCTTTTGCATCTTCAAGCGATTGATACTTATTCGTCAGCAAAATTGGTAGTTTCTCTTGGTCGAGTTCTTCCACTCCGGTTTCAATGTATTTGCTTAACACAAATTCAATAAATTCTTTTTGTTGGTTGTTGAGCAGAGCGAAAATTGTTGCTTGGGCTGCTGCAACTCTGGCTTCTCGTGTCATTGGTTTAATGTCGCTATTAAACACATATTCCAATACATCAAACAAGTCACTTTTTTCGGCATCAATCAATACTTGCAAAGTAGATAGTTCGTTTTTACCAAAACCGACATCCTCTAATTTTTCCAACAAAACTTTTCGGGTCAGTGGATTACTCCAAAGTGTACGTAATTCATCCTCACTTTTAAAGAGATTTGGCAATTCACCAAACAGATTATTTAAAAATTCCTCTGCTGAAATTGGCTTCCCATCGGCACTCCAGAACGAAGTTGAAATGATATGTTGGATTTCTAATTCTTTACCATTTCTCAACTTCACTTTTGCTTTCTTTATACAAACACAAGGTCTTTGTCCGCATTTTTCGCATGGTGGAGGCGGTTCTTTGCGGCATTTGCAGGGAATTTCACCACATACCGGACATTCAATTGGTGGTTTTTTTTCGCAAACACATGGATTCTGACCACATTTTGAGCAAGTTTCGTCAATTGGTTCTCCGTCCCATTCAGGGTCAGAGAAATGGTGATAGGCATCCGCAAAATCGTAAATGGTAAAAAACTCCTTGCCGTCAAACAAACGTGTACCACGACCAACAATTTGTTTAAATTCAATCATAGAGTTTATTGGTCGCATCAAAACAATGTTGCGAATATTACGAGCATCGACACCTGTCGAGAGTTTTTGCGAAGTTGTCAGAATGGTGGGAATGGTCTTTTCATTGTCCTGAAACTCACGTAGAAACTGTTCGCCAATTTCGCCATCGTTGGCGGTAACACGAACGCAATAATTTGGGTTTTTGCTTTTTTTGTATTGGTTTATCAAATCTCGAACTGCCGCTGCATGGTCTTGTGTGGCACAAAAAACAATAGCCTTTTC
>JAURYY010000295.1 GCA_030653695.1 Paludibacter sp.
GCAACACTTCTACAGCATCATGTAGAAGAGGTTGCCATGGAGAGTACCAGTATCTATTGGATTCCCATTTGGAATCTGTTAATTGCCGATTTCCAGATTAAGTTAGTCAATCCGTATTTTATCAAACAGTTACCAGGTAGACACTTTTCATAATGCTGTTGTTACTGTAAATCAAATTTCCCAATACAGAATAAACCAAAACCTGATGAATTGATTCAGACGAACTGATTTTCAGTATACCATTAGAACAATAAATGACCGATGAATTTATATGAAAGCTTTCTACTTTTGTTTTGGTTTTACCGAATCCGGGAGTGTAAATGTCAGGCATATTGACATTTGCAAGTCCATCGCCCATGTAAAATCCGGTATGCGGAGGTTGGTTGTACGCAGCATTTTGCCATGCAATTCCCAGTCGATAAACGGGATCGTGCATCAAAGTGAATAGTTTATGAGTAGTCAGTACAGTTGTAGTAAAAACAACTAATTTAGCCGAATCGGTAGAACTCCACAAAACGAGTTCTTCGCGCCAGTCTCCAAACAAATCAGCACTAAGGCAGGGTGTTGCTTTTGTCGAATTACAGGACATCGATTTCTCATAATTTGAAGCCGTCAATAATGTTGAACTGCCGTTTCCGGTACATTTTGTTATTTTCGTACCATCTAACAACTCATCCTGCAAATCGCCATCCCAGTATATTCTGAAATTAATGGATGGTTTTGAAGTCGAAATCTGAGTACCTGTGCACGAGAATGTACCAGCTCCGGATGAACTCCACATTTCAAATCCCCTGTATCGTGCATCAATATCGCCGGCCATTCCTCGTCCGTTATCGGTACCGGTTTTAGTACCCCATAGTATGGTGCCATCTTTTGCCGAATGCAATTCATATCCGTAAGCCGCCGAAGTTTCTTCGTGCACAGTCCAGACTTCGAGTCCCGGAATATCGGGATTCATATCCGAAACATGCATAGCATCGCCATGTCCCAACCCTGTGCGATACATTAATGTACCGTTATCATCTATTGCACACGAACCATAAATAATTTCATCTTTTCCGTCATCATCCACATCAGCCACACTGAGATTGTGATTCCCCTGTCCGAAAGCACCCACACCCGAGGTTGTTCCCGAATCGTAAAACCATCGCTGATTAAGTTTTGATTTTATTATTTTTTTTTAATGAACAATGTTTCAGCCTTAAAATTATGTAAAATGTATCAAAGTGCTTGATTTACATAATATTAATTTGCATAAAAATAGTTTTAAATTTCATTAAAGCGTTTACTTGATTGACGAAATTTAATTGCAAACGATTTTTTTTGTAACTTTGCAGCCTGAAAATTGAAGTATGGGACGCATTTTGGCTATCGATTACGGACAAAAAAGGGTTGGTCTTGCAGTTACTGACCCACTTCGGATTATGGCAAACGGATTAGATACAGTAGGTGTGCACGAAATTTTCGATTATCTGGCTAAGTATCTGGTTAAGGAACAGGTTGATAAATTCGTTCTTGGATTGCCTAAACAAATGAATGGCGAAGCATCGGCTTCAATGCAATATATTCGTCCGTTTGCTAAGGCGTTGCAGCGAAAATTTCCCGATATCGAACTTATTTATGTTGATGAGCGTTTTACATCTGTTTTGGCACATAAAACCATGCAGGATGCGGGTTTAAAAAAGAAAGACCGGCAAAATAAAGAATTGGTTGATAAAATATCGGCTACAATTATCTTGCAAACTTATCTTGAAAGCAATACCTGAAAATTTATATTTTCCTATTTTAAAAGAATTTATATCGTTGAATTTTATAATAATATCATGATTCTTCCTATTTTTACGTATGGCAATGCAGTTTTGCGAAAAAAAGCAGATCCAGTTACAAAAGATGATCCGAAACTCAAAGAGTTGATTGACAACATGTTCGAGACAATGTATCATGCCGAAGGAGTGGGACTGGCTGCACCTCAAATTGGACTACCCATTCGAATACTCGTTATCGACTTGAAAGCACTCAAAGAAGACAATCCAGAACTTGGTAGTTTTAAAGTTGTTATGATAAATCCTGAAATGGTTGAAATGAGTGAAGACGAAGTTACAAACGAGGAAGGTTGCTTGAGTATTCCGGGTATTCACGAAACAGTATCCCGTGCACAAATCATTAAAATCAAGTATTTAGATGCTGATTACAACGAAAATATCGGAGAGTTCGATGGATACAAAGCCCGTGTAATTCAACATGAATACGATCATTTAGAAGGTAGTCTTTTTACCGACAAAGTATCTCCCATACGCCGCCAGTTGTTGAAATCAAAACTTACTAATATTGTTAAAGGGAAAGCAAGTACATCGTATAAAACAAAGCCGGCTCAAAGTTAGTAAGATATTGGCAGAAATAAATTTTCGCTTAGATTTGAAATTTTATTAAAAAAAAGACTATTGGTTGAAATATTCCAATGCTTCTCCGACAACAAAATTGCTTCCGCCTATAAATACAAAATCCTTCACGCCGGCATTTTTTATTGCATCGTCAACAGACTCTTTTACTGTTATATAACTATCGCCATTTAAACCATAACTTTTGGCTTGCTTTTGCAACTCCACAGCGGGCAAAGCACGTAAAACTGCTGCTTGAGTAAAATAATATCGTGCATTGATGGGTAATAATTTTAACACGGTATTGATATCTTTATCGTTCACCATTCCGATAATGATATGCAGTTTTTCATAGTCTTGATGTTTCAATTGTTCTACCACGTATTCAATTCCACCCACATTATGTCCTGTATCTGCCACAACAGTCGGCTGTTCCCGCAATAGTTGCCAGCGTCCAAGTAATCCGGTCATCTCAACTACATTTTCGAGCCCCGAAAGAATATCTGCATTGGTTAGCTCATGCATAATCTCTCCATCAGCAAGAGCGCGATTTCTGATGGTTTCGTTAAATACTTTTACAGCACAAAGTACAGTGGCCACATTTTTCAACTGATAATCACCTGATAAACCAATTATATATTGTTTTTTTTTTTCATTTTCAACTAACATTTTACCATGCTCATATCTAATTTTCTTGATTATTTCATCAGATAAAACTAAGGAGCTTCCCTCCTCTTTGGCTTTTTGTACAAATACCGGCATTGTTTCAGCCTGCCACTCGCCAATCACAACCGGTGTATTTTTTTTTATTATACCCGCTTTCTCAAAAGCAATCTTTTCAAGCGTATTGCCCAAAAAAGCCACATGATCAAAACTTATATTGGTAATCACCGAAAGCATGGGTTCAATGATATTTGTGCTGTCGAGACGACCGCCCATACCCACCTCAATCACTGCAATATCTACTTGTTCATCAGCAAAATACTTGAAAGCCATTGCCATTGTCAACTCAAAAAAAGAAGGTTGTACACTTTCGCAAAGTTCTTTGTTTTGCTCTACAAAATCAATTACATACTGTTGGTTTATCATTTTTCCATTCAAACGTATACGCTCGCCGAAATCGACCAAATGCGGAGAAGTATAAAGTCCGGTTTTAAATCCGGACGACTGTAATATCGCAGCTAAAAAATGTGAAACAGAACCTTTTCCGTTGGTTCCGGCAACATGTATGGTTTTTAATTGTTTTTGCGGGTTCCCCAGCGCATTCATCAATCTGATCGTATTATCAAGTCCGGGTTTGTATGCCGCCCCACCAATATGATGAAATACCGGTAAGCAATCGTAAAGGTACTGTATAGTTGATTGATAAGTCATTATATTCTCATTAAAAAATAATATTTTTCACAATAAGTTCGTGTGATTTAAAATAATGCATTGAAGAAATGAATATTGTTTTTAGGATAAATTGAGCAAAAACACAAAATACGAAACTTGGAACTCCAAATAATTAAATTAATACTTTTCAAACGATACGATTTCATTCATTTTCTTGCGTTTTTTATCGCGCAATGGCTGAGCCGAATAACCAAGCAAAATAACCAACATGACCCGTTTTTTATCCGGTATATCAAGTATTTTCCTAATCTTCTTTTCGTTACACCACCCTATCATGCAACTCCCTAATCCTTCATCGGTTGCAGCCAAACAAATATGTGAAGCTACTATCCCCAAATCAAGATGCGGGTAATGCTTTCCGGTAGCCAGTCCACCAAATTTCGAAGTGAAATTTGCATCTTCTTCTACTAAAACGAGTTGAACGGGGGCTTGTTTTGTAAAATGATTGAATGACAGCACCTTATTGGCTGTTGTTTCAGCCACCAGCATACGTTTTTCGAGATTGGTAACCACAATTATTTTCCAAGGTTGCGCATTACAAGCCGAAGGCGCCAAATGAGCTGCCTGTAAAATCCGTTCAATTTTTTCGTTTTCAACAGGTTTATCGAGATACGCACGGTCACTTTGACGTTTTTTTACTAATTCGAGAAATGAGGACATATATGTTTTAGTTTGAAAGTTTGAAGGTTTGAAAGTTATTTGTATTGAATAACAGAAACATTCGAAAATAATAATGTCTTTTCAAAGATTTGGTTTAATTTTGCGAAACAAAGATACATCAAAATAAATACTCAGGCAATGCAAAAAAAAGTGCAAGACTACATCAAAAAACATGATTTACTTTCCTCTGGTACAAAAGTTATTGTTGGGGTAAGTGGCGGAACTGATTCTGTAGTACTGCTTCACATATTGCACAACCTTGGATATGATTGTATTGTAGCACATTGTAATTTTCACTTGAGAATGGACGATTCTAAACGAGATGAAGAATTTGTTCGCAATTTGGCAACATCGATGAAAATTAAATATTATAGTATTGAATTTAAGACTTTTGAATATGCAAAAGAACACAAAATATCAGTTGAAATGGCTGCGCGTGAACTTCGGTATGCATGGTTTAATCAATTATTCGAAAAACAAGGCGCTCAGGCTATTGCAGTAGCGCATCATGCTGATGACAACATTGAAACTATGCTCATGAATTTAGTACGCGGAACAGGAATCAGAGGCTTATCGGGCATTCCATACCGAAACGGTCAAGTCGTGCGTCCTCTTCTTTGTTGCTCCCGTACGGAAATCGAAAATTACATGATTGAAAACAACTTAGATCATGTTGAAGACACTACAAATGCCAATTCAGACTATACTCGCAATAAATTCAGGAATGAAGTTTTGCCCTTATTAGAAGAAATAAATCCTTCGGTACGGCAAACTTTGTACAACACCATTGAACGTTTTGAGGGCATACAGACTATTTATGAACAATCGTTGTATAGAATTAACCGTGAAGTTGTTCATATAACAGATGATGGGTTGAAAATTGATATAGAAATCCTGAAAAAGCAGCCACATATCCCCATTGTTTTATACGAAATTCTGTTTCCTTTAGGATTTCATCCTGCTGTTATTAAGCAAGTTGAAAAACATTTAGACAGTGAACCCGGTAGAACATTTTATTCACCATCGCATCGCCTGTTAAAAGACCGCAAGTATCTGATAATTAATGCGAATATAGAATTAAGTAATACTACCTTTACCATTTCGCACGAAATTATGGAAATTTTTCAACCTATTCACCTGAAATTTTCCCGTAGAGATAGGCATCCTGAGTTACAAATTTCGAAAGAAGCCAATTGCATTCACATCGATGCAGATGTACTTCAATTTCCATTAACGCTTCGTCGCTGGAACAAAGGAGATACCTTTTATCCCTTTGGGATGCAAAAACATAAAAAGCTTAGTGATTTCTTTATCGACGAAAAAATGAGTAGAATTGATAAAGAACAATGCTGGATATTGCTTTCGGGTGATGAAATCGTTTGGATTGTCGGGAAAAGAATCGATAACAGGTTTCGGGTTACGGAAGACACAAAAATCATTTTTCAGGTTGAATTAGAGTTTGTAAAGTAAAAAAGTTCATAAAGTAAAAAAGTCATTTAGTTATTATTCAATAACATAGAATGCTAAATTAATGCAATCATTTCTTTTTATTGACCATCAATATTATTCAACTTTGAAGTTTACTTGCATATTACTCGATATTGTCAATTAAGTTGTTTAATCGTTGTTATGGAAAAAATATTTTTTTAAATTTTTGTAGATTAGAAAATTATATATACTTTTGCACAGATTATTTTATGTCAATAGCATTCCTGCTTCTGAATATCAATCAAAATAAAATACTTATCACTTATTCACAAGTAATTTCCTTATCAAGGAAACTCTCCTAAAAAAACGTTTATTCATCACATTATGAGTAACTTCAACATTTTGCAGTTAAATGCAAAAAGCGAGTCCGAATTACGGACTATCGCCGGCGAATTGGGCGTTAAAATTCCTAATTCAATGTCTAAAAATCAAATGGTTTATGCAATTCTCGATGAACAGGCGGTTGTAAATTCGCAAATAAAAGCAGCCGCTATGAGCCCCGTATTAGACGATCGAAAAAAACGACAACGTGTAACAGTAAAGAAAACTGTTGAAAAAAAGGTTGTTCAAAACAATCCGATTGACAAGCCGATCCCCTATGAGATAGAGATATCGGAAAAAAACCCGACTGAACATTTCGTCGAAAAATTAAAAACCGAGGTTAAAGTACCCCTTGTCGCAACTGTAACGGATGAAAACAAACAGGTGAAAAACAAGACACCTCAGAAGAACAATTCTAAAAAACAGGTACAAAAAAAACCGGTTGAGACACCCCCAATAGAGCTTAAAGCAGATGGTGAACTTCCTATTGAAGTACAAAACACCAAAAAATCTTTTAAAACAACCAAAATTGTTAAACACGTAAAAGAAATAAATGATTGGACAGAAACAATCATTGAACCCGAAACGGAATCGATAATTGAAGTTGAACTTGAAAATGAAGCTGTAAATGAAATAAAACCAGTAATTGCTGAAAACAGGCAACTGCGCGTTATAAATGGTAATAACAACAGCAATGTAAATCCATCTAACCGCAAATTCGGAAATCAGCCCGAGAAAAAGGAAAAACAATTCGATTTTGATGGCATTCTTGATGGAAATGGTACCCTCGAAATGATGCAAGATGGTTATGGATTTCTTCGTTCAGCCGATTACAATTATCTTTCATCGCCGGATGACATTTACGTGTCACAATCGCAAATAAAACTTTTCGGATTAAAAACCGGCGATACAGTTTCGGGAACAATACGTCCGCCAAAAGAAGGCGAAAAATACTTCCCGCTGATTAAGGTTAATAAAATAAATGGTCGTTCGCCCGAATATGTTCGCGATCGTGTTCCTTTTGAACATCTTACCCCGCTTTTTCCGGACGTAAAATTTAACCTTACAACCGGTAGAAATGATTCGCTCTCTACCCGAATTGTTGACTTGTTCTGTCCTATCGGAAAAGGACAGCGCGGTTTAATTGTAGCTCAACCCAAGACTGGTAAAACAGTATTACTGAAAGAGATAGCGAATGCAATTGCAGCTAATCATCCCGAAGTTTATATGATAGTTTTACTGATTGACGAACGGCCTGAAGAAGTAACAGATATGGCGCGAAGCGTAAGAGCCGAGGTGGTATCATCAACCTTCGATGAGCCTGCCGAACGCCATGTGAAAGTAGCAAGTATGGTTCACGAAAAAGCAAAACGCATGGTGGAATGCGGACAGGATGTGGTAATTCTGCTCGATTCGATTACACGTTTGGCGCGTGCCTACAATACTGTTTCACCTGCTTCGGGTAAAATACTTTCGGGAGGGGTTGACGCCAATGCGCTTCACAAACCAAAACGATTCTTCGGCGCTGCCCGTAATATCGAAAATGGTGGCAGCCTGACAATTATAGCTACTGCATTGACCGAAACCGGCTCGAAAATGGACGAAGTAATTTTTGAAGAATTTAAGGGAACCGGCAATATGGAATTGCAACTCGACCGCAAATTATCGAATAAACGTATTTTCCCCGCTGTGGATATCATGGCTTCGAGTACCCGTCGCGACGATTTGTTGCTCGATCAGGATACGCTCAATCGCATGTGGATTTTGCGCCGGCATTTGTCAGATATGAATTCTATTGAAGCAATGGAATTCCT
>JAURYY010000307.1 GCA_030653695.1 Paludibacter sp.
CTCATCACTTTGGTACCTTGCAGATTGTACACATTTACACTATTTAATGATGTTGGCGTTGAAATAAACACTTTACCTTGTGTGGTAGAGGGATATACTTTAAAGTTATTATTTTCTTTTATCGGAACAACTGAAGTTACAAGATTCACGTCTCGGTCGGTCAATATCAGTACTCTGCCGGCGTTTAAACTTATGGCCGCTGTGGCATTTGTAACGTTTAATGTTGCACCGGTCAGTAAATTATACCACGTGCCTGTTTTCGGGAAATTAGGATTAGCCGAAATTGTGGTTGCCGAAGTAAAATTACCGAGAACTACTAAATTTAAATCAGCGTGTGTAAGTGCAATTCGGCGACCTGCACTCCAATCGTTGAGGCCAATTTGAAGCGAAAAAGTTCCAGCTGTAAAAGCAGTCGGATACATTTTTCGCAAACTTATAATTTTTGCTGAAGCATCGGCAGCCGCTTTGCGGTGTGCAAGATTTAACAAGCCCCAAGGCGAAGGTTTTTCGCTTGTACGTCCTCCATTAAAGTCGATAGTATAATCGTAACCCATTTCGCCAAACTGCCATACCATTTTTGGTCCGGGTATCAGAGTAGTGAATGCGATATTTAAAGGTACACGACTTATGCGATAAATAGAATCAGTTTTTATTGTACCCGATCCAAATTCTTTTGCTTTGTAAAAATTACGTTCTTCGTCATGACTTTCAGCAAATCCTACCCACCTGCGCGGGTTACTATTCATCCCGCCAAAATCGCTGCTACTCTGGAAACCCATTGCTGCTTGCGAAAAAGCATTGTTTGCGTTTCGCCACAGATACATGCCTTTATTGGCTAATACTAACTCTTCATCGTTGTTGCAGAAATGTTCCAGAATGAACATTACATCACTTTTTACGGATGTGGCTGCGTTGTAGTATTCGGTTAAATAGTCGATACGCGATTGATCGTAGTTCGAAGCGGTGCTTTCGGTGCTTTGATTTTGAGTAATTCCTTTGGTCAAATCTAACCGATAACCATCTATTTTATATTCGGTTATCCAATACTTCACCATTCGTTTAAAATGTTCTCTGGTTTCAGCATACGAGTGATTAAAATCGTGAAATACACTGTAAGGGTGAGGTGCTGTAACATTAAAGTACGGGTTATTTGCGGCGGTTTGAGTCGTAGCGCTGTTCCACCACATTTTTGCCAGGGGTGAAATTCCAGTAGCATGGTTGGGCACAATATCTAAAATCACGGCTATTCCTCTTTTATGACATTCGTCAATAAATTTCTTGTACATTTCAGGACTTCCATAAGCCTTATCGGGCGCAAAATAATGGTTCGGATTGTAACCCCAGCTGTTGTTTCCATCAAATTCCTGAACAGGCATAAGTTCAATGGCAGTAATCCCTAAAGTTTTTAAATAATCTAATTTAGTTATGGCTGCTTGTAGCGATTTTTCGACCGTAAAATCGCGTAATAATAATTCGTAAATCACCATATTTTCGCGGGGAGGCATAGTAAAGTTAGTAATTTCCCAGTTGTAAGCAGGTTTTGCCGTTTGAAATGTAGCTACTAAACCCTCTGTTTTGCCTTCGGGGTAAGTCTTTATGTTGGGATAAATACTGAATCTCTCGTTTATCCATTTGTCGTTCCAAGGGTCAAGTACCAATTCGGTGTATGGGTCGCTAATTCTTATATTACCATCAACTAAATACTGATAAGCATAAACTCTGCCCGGAGTAAGGTTTGATAAAGTAATCCACCAATAATCGCCATCTTTTTTCATTTGATAAGCATTCAGCTGCGACCAGTCATTGAATTCGCCGATTACAAATACATTGCTTTTCAACGGAGCGTGAAGCACTAAAGTTACTTTTGAATTATCGATATAATTTATTCCGTTTCGCACTCCTGCTGGTCGAGTTTGGTTGGTAACCGGAGCAGGTACGCAAACCAATACAGTATCTTTTACGGTAACTCCGCCAGCTGTTGCTTCGGCTATTAATGTGTAATCAATATATTGCGAAAATGTATAAGCATAAGAAAGTAATGTGGCTGCTGTTTCAGTTTTTACACTTGTGCCATTAATAATTAAGTTGAGATGGGCAGCAACCGATGCTCCAAACGAAATATTCATCGATGTATTTAATGCAACGCTTTGATCAGTTGCAGGATTGATAAAAGCGACATTTAATCCAGCCTGAAAAACATCGATAAAAATATCGCCACCCGATGATGTTTTTCCTGTTTTGGATCCATCGGCATTTCGAAATACAATAGCTACTTTTTGTATAGTTTCAGCACTTGGCACTCCAAAATAGTTTCGGACATTGGGTACAAGGGTGAGTTTGTATTTATTATTTCCCAATGATGTCAGTTTGTTTTTATCAGTGTTTGCTAAAGCTAAATTTGTTGTACTTGGCCATGGGGTTACAACATATCTCCAATTTGAATTGCTTGTGCTAAGATTTGTAATAACTCCGATATGTGCATATACATCGCCTACAAGATTATTCAATCCGAGATTTCCCAGAGGAGAAGCTGCATCGAAAGTAATTTCAACCACACCGCCATCGTGTGTAACGAATTGAGGAGAGGTGGTTACAAGTTGCGCCCAACTAAAGGTTGCAAATACTAAAAACAACAAAGTTAGTTTTGATTTTTTCATGATGGTAAACTATATCAAATTAAAGTAAAAAATAGCAATACTCGGTGACTTAAAAAAATAT
>JAURYY010000310.1 GCA_030653695.1 Paludibacter sp.
TATATAACTGCACCAAAATAAATTTCGGGTTTCAGGTTTCGTCTTTCAGGTTTCAGGTTTCGGGTTTCAGGTTTCGGGTTTCAGGTTTTGTGTTTCGTTTTTTGAATAATTAAGAATTTTAAAAATAGTAATAGTACATAATAGTTTTAAAGTTTCAAAATATTAAAAAATGCTTTTCAGAATTCTGAAAAGCATTTTTTAAATGGTAAATGGTAACCCCGATTCCCGTCCCGATAGCTATCGGGAATCGGGACGGGATAAAATGGTAAATGATTTTATCTTTCAACGTATTGTTGATCGTAATAACTCTGATACTGCCCATTAGTTACATTATCCAACCATTCCTGGTTTTCGAAATACCAGTCCACTGTTTTTTCAAGTCCTTCTTCAAACTGCAACGAAGGTTTCCACCCAAGTTCGCGTTGCAATTTTGAAGAGTCTATGGCATAGCGCAAATCGTGTCCGGCACGGTCTTTCACAAAAGTAATCAGTTGAGCCGACTCGCCAATTTCACGACCGAGTTTACGATCCATAATTTCGCACAGTTTATAAATCAAATCGATATTTTTCCATTCATTATTGCCTCCGATATTGTAAGTTTCACCATTTTTCCCGTTGTGAAAAATGGTGTCAATTGCTCGGGCATGATCATTTACCCACAACCAGTCACGAATATTTTCACCTTTTCCGTAAATAGGAATCGGACGGTTGAGTTTTATATTATTGATTGATAGCGGAATAAGCTTCTCCGGAAAATGATTCGCACCGTAATTATTCGAACAGTTTGAAATCACAACCGGAAGTCCGTAAGTATCGTGATAAGCACGCACAAAATGATCGGAAGATGCTTTACTTGCCGAATAAGGCGAATGTGGGTCATATTTGGTAGTTTCAACAAAAAAGCTACCATCGAATTCGAGTGCGCCATAAACTTCATCGGTCGAAATGTGATAAAAGCGTTTCCCCTCCATGTTTCCTTTCCAGGCATTTTTTGCCGAGTTAATCAAATTGCAGGTTCCAAAAACATTGGTACGTATAAACGAAAACGGATCGGTAATCGACCGATCGACATGCGATTCGGCTGCCAAATGAATTACACCATCAATAGCATATTTCGTAAATAATTCAGGAATAAATACTTCGTCGGTTATATCACCTTTTACGAAAGTATAATTTGGTGCACTGTCAATATCTTTTAAATTTTCAAGATTTCCGGCATAAGTCAATGCATCGAGGTTAATAATCTGATAATCGGGATATTTGGTTACAAATAATCGCACAACGTGCGATCCGATAAATCCGGCACCACCGGTAATCAGGATAATTCTTTTCATTTAAATTTTTAGTGGTTTATATTTTTTTTATTCTAAATTGTTTCAATTTACGAACTGTGAACACTTTAAATTAATATTTTGCTCGTTTTGTTTTCTTGACAAAGATACAACGATTTTTATTTTTGACAACTTGTTGAAAACTTTATGCTATTATATTTATTTATTAAAATTTCATTCTATACTTTTGTGTTGTGGAAAAAATAAATCAACATATCGAAAAGTTACTGTCGCATCACGATTATGTGGTAGTGCCTCAGTTGGGAGGTTTTGTTGTACAGAAACAGTCGGCAGTAATTCATCCCGACAGAATTACTCCTCCGTATTCCACCATCGGGTTTAATCCTTTGATGAAACATGCCGATGGGTTGCTTGCCATCGAAATTGCACGCACTGACGGGATTACTTATCGAAAAGCTGTAGAATTAATTGAAAACGAGGTTGAAAAAATTAAATCAATTCTTTTACAAACAGGGATTTTCAATTTTGAAAATATTGGAACAATTACTAAAACCGAAACCGGAAATATACAATTTACACCTACGGTAAATATTAATTTTTTACCTGCCAATTTAGGTCTTTCGGAGATTCATATCCCCGTTCGCAAACCAAAAATATACGAAGAAAGAAGGAAAATTACATTTACGCTTCCCAAAATAAGCACACTCCGAAATGCTGCTGCGGCATTATTATTTTTTGGATTACTAAGTATATCTCAGCAGGTTAACAAAGTAAGTAAAACTGAATATGCCGATTTATCATCCATTGTATTTGCCAATCTGCCCGAAATTACCGTTACACCTAATTTGTGTCCTGAGTTAAAAACTGAAGAAATTTCGGCAGGAATTGTTACAACCAACGATGCTGATTTGTACCATGTAATAGTTGCAAGTCTTCCAACCCAGAAATCAGCCGACCGCTATTGCAATTTACTAAAGAACGAAAAATACGATTGTGCCCACGTTTTATCACCAATTAAAACTTATCGTGTAGTAATTCAATCGTTTAGCAATAAAGAAGAAGCCATTCAATTTATGCTAAACCTAAGAAAGACCGATAAGCGTTTCTCCTCCTCATGGGTACTTTGCAAACAATAAGCAAAACTTAATTCATAATGCATAATTCATAATATTAAATTCATAATATTTTGTAATTAGAGAAATTACAGCAGCATAATTATGAATTATGAATTATGAATTAAAAATTTTTGATTATCTTTGCAACCGCTTTTCGAGAAAAAGCATTAGGTATAATCAATTTAAATAAATAAAAAAATGCCCGTAAAAATCAGATTGCAACGTCATGGTCGTAAAGGATATGCTTATTATCATATCGTTATTGCCGACAGTCGCGCGCCACGTGATGGCAAATTTATCGAACGTATCGGTTCGTACAACCCAAACACCAACCCAGCCACCATCGATTTAAAATTCGAACGTGCTTTGTATTGGATGACCACAGGTGCACAACCTACCGACACCACCCGTAACATTCTTTCCGACGAAGGAGTTTTATTGAAGAAACACTTGCTCGAAGGAGTTAAAAAAGGTGCTTTTGATGTAGAAGAAGCCGAAAATCGTTTTGCTGCATGGAAAGTGAGCAAAGCATCGAATGTAGTTAAAACTAAAGAACAATTAGCTACCGAGAAACAAGCTGATTTGAAAGCCCGTCAGAAAGCTGAAGTTGAAGTAAATAAAGCAAAAGCTGCTGAAATAGCCAAGAAAAAAGCTGACGCTATTGCTGCGGCAATGCCTGTACAGGAAATAGCTGTTGTTGAAGTTGTTACTGAAGAAGTTGTTCCTGAAGAAGTTGTTGCTGAAGAAGTTGTTACTGAAACTCCTGCAGTAGAAGCTCCGGTTGCTGAATAAATTTTCTAAGAATATCATTTAAAACCCGAAAGAAATTTCGGGTTTTTTGTTATCATTCAAAATGTATCTTAAACATATTTTTTATTTCAAAATTGCACAATTTTTATCTGACTTTTACGTTTAATTCAATATTGTATCAACCTGAGAAAATGACAAAAACTGTAAATATCGCACTCCAAATTCTCCCGACTGCAAAAGAAATTCATCCATACACGTTGGTTGACAAAGCCATTGAAGTTATTGCTGCTTCGGGTCTTAAATACAGAGTTACACCTTTCGAAACAGTAATGGAAGGCAGCTATGATGAGATTATGGAAGTGATAAAGAAAGCTCAAAACGCTTGTTATGAAGCAGGTGCCGAAAGTTTAATGACGTATATAAAAATACAAAGCAGCCTGACCGATGTGAGTATTGAGGATAAGATGGAGAAATACGAATGAGCGAAAATTAATAAGCAATTTCAAATTTAATTCAAAACAGAATATTTTTTAAATAAATACTTCATGATATATGCAATAATAATTACACTAATATCTTTATTATTAAGTTTACGTACCTCAAAAAACATATTTGCACCCGCAACAATAGTTTCGGTGCTGTGGTTGTTTTGTATTCTTGCTTATAATTTCTACCCGCATAATTTATTTCAATTAAAAAGCCAGTTTTATACCGGTATTTCGATATGGGTGGGTATATTTACATTCTCCTCTTTATTCACTCAAAGTGTTTTTCAGAAATCGAACAATACCGGAAATCCAAATCTAAGTTTTCGAAACTTTTATTTTCTCGTAACAATTATCACATTTCCTTATATGATGTGGTATATTTTCAATTTATTAAGAGAATTAGGATTAACAAATGATATATTTTTAAATTTAAGGAGCGCTGCAGAAGGGAATGTTAAAGGATTAGAAGATGGAACTTCAAAAAACTATTTTGCTGTATTATGGCTTGTATCATACGTTATTGAATTGCTTCATTTTGAAAAAAAGCGAACCTGGATTTTGATATTTCTACTTCTTGTCAATCTCAGTTGGGCATTTCTGATTATGTCAAAAATGACCTTTCTGAACATCTTTTTTGCTACACTTGTAGTTTTGTTTTTTAAAAAAATAATTAAAACCAAAACTATTTTAATTTCGTTTGCCGCAATATTTGTCTTTTTTACTTATTTTCAAATTTTGCGTTCAAGAGATGTAGAAATTAAAGATGACAAATTAAATTATGATTTCTTCACGCTTTATGTTTTGGCCGGTATGCCGGCTTTTGAAACCATTCAACCCAGTTCATCAGAATATTTCGGACAGAATACATTCAGATTTTTCGATGCAATAGCTTATAAAACTGGACTAACAAACAGAAAAGCCCAGAATCCGGTTATGGAATTTATGCCTGTAAATAAAACTAATAAAACCTATACTAATGTTTATACTACATTATATCCTTATTTTAAAGATTTTGGATATAAAGGCATATTATTCTTTGCATTATTTATTGGTATCTTTTTTGGCTATATCTATAAGAAAGCAATAAAAAAGGACAACCCAATGATTATAACATATTCATTACTTGTTGCAGCATTGATAACTCAGTTTATGAACGAAACTACTGTAACAAGTATTTCTTTACTTATTCAGATTTTAATATTAAGTCACCTTCCATATTGGATGAATAAAAAATTTACCATTGAAAACAACAAAATATTAAAAAAATAAGTCTCTTGCTTTGATTTGAAGAGTTGTATTTATTGTGAAGATAAGAAGTGTGGATTATTTGAAAAGTAAGTGTTTAAATTAAAATGAAAGACAATAAGCGAGAAATAAAAGATGTGGTTTATTTAATGGCGTTACAAGGTTTAAATTATGTAGCACCCTTAATAGTTTTTCCATATTTGATGATAGTATTAGGGGCAGAGAAATTTGGAGTTATTGGATTTTCATTATCAGTAAATCTATATCTTATGCTTTTGGTAGATTTTGGATTTAATTTTAGTGCAACAAAAAAAATAGCTCAAACAAAAGATAGTTTAGTGGAAATTAACAAAATATTTTCAGCTACTTTGTGGGCTAAAATTGGTTTGTTAATAATAAGTTTTTTAATTTTATTGATTTTTGCTTTTTTGATTCCGAGATTTCAAATTTACTCAACAACATTGTTAATAATGTTTTTAATGGTTGTAGCTAATACATTTTCTTTTGTTTGGCTATTTCAGGGACTTGGTAAAATTAGAATTATTTCAATTATTAATATTATTTCAAAATTTTTAATTTTACCATTAACATTTATATTTGTTAAAACTTCAAATGACTATAATACTGCAGCTTTTATTCAATCATTTGTGTACATATTAAGCTCTATAATAACTTTAGGAGTCTTATTAAATAAAAAAATTATTGCAAATTGGGTTTCAATAAAAATAAGTGAAATTAAAAACGAATTGAAAGCGGCATATCCAATTTTTTTATCAAATGCTGCAACCAGTATATATACTGCATTATTTGTAATTATTCTTGGATATTATTCCACACCGGTTGAAGTAGGAAAATATGCGGCAGTTGAGAAAATCATGCGTGGATTTTGTTTTCTCATATTTACTCCTATTTCACAGGCATTTTATCCTAAAATAAGCACTATGAGTGTATCATCTCCTAAAAACGCTTTAGACCTTACAAAAAAAATTCTTATATTTGTTATTGGAATAATGATAATACTATTTATATTATTGTTCTTCTTTTCTTCACCAATTATGCACTTTCTTGGAAAAGATTATGAAGGAACTGATACTATTTTTAAAATAATGTCGATTGCCCCATTATTCATTGCTGCTGGAGGAGTTTTAGGACAGTTTGGATTGCTTGCTATAGGAAACGAGAAAGATAAAAAAAACTTTCAGAGAACATATTTTATAGCAGCATTTGTTGCATTGTTAACTGTTTTTTATTTTATACCGATATATTTTTCAACAGGAGCCTCAATTGCATTATTAATTACAGAATTTACCGTATTTATAGGAATGCTTTGGTTTAATAGAAAGAATTTCTTTTCATTCAAATGAAAGTGGTTAAAAAAAAATATTTGAATTATATTAATGCATAACTCAATAGAAATTGTCATAGTATTATATCAGTGTTCTTTGGATAAAAGTATTACTTTTTTATCTTTAAAAGAGCAATTAGATAATATTTCTATTGATTATGAATTGATTATATATAATAATGATATTCATCAGAAAATTGAGGATACAAAATTTTTAGTTGAAAATTCCGAAGAGAATAAAAAACTTGAAGGTGCATATAATTTTGCATTAGACAGAGCTATTAAAAACGGAAAAAACTTGATTTTACTGTTAGATCAGGATACTGTAATTCCGGGTAATTACTTT
>JAURYY010000314.1 GCA_030653695.1 Paludibacter sp.
GGAATTTTTTGAACAAAAATAATCTTTGTGTGTTTTAAAAAAGAAAAATAGAAGATTAAAATGTTTTTAAGTATAAAAACATTGTTTTTATATCACTTATAATTATTATTTTTATTATTTGTGAATAAAAAAATAAAAAAATTTTTTTTATTGAAAAATATAGTTCTATTTTTGTCAGATATTAGATTCTAAAAAAAACATTTACAGTATAATTGTCAATAATTAATTAATTAATTAACTAATAAAATACATAGCTTATGAAACGAACATTAATTTCTCTTTTATGTGTAGTTTTGCCATTATTAGCCATGGCTCAACAAAAGGATTATTCGCACTGGTCGGTATCGGGTGACTTAGGAGTCAATAGGTTTGATGGTGATGTAATTCAGAATGTAACTAACGCATTACCAGCAGGCGATATTAAATTAACATGGGGACTGGCAGTAGAATATGCAATAACACCCATTTGGGGAGTTTCATTAGATTATTACAATATGCCATTTTCAGGTACTTTATCAGATTTTACCTATGGTCATTTCGATTTTAAAACAAATAGTAGTAATTTTGATTTGAATGCTACTGTTAATTTAATGAAATTAATTTTCCCTGAGCTCAAAACAAAATGGCACGTCAACAGTGCATTAGGTTTAGGTACAGCATTTTACAAATTCAAAGGTTTAAAAGCCCTTTTACCTGCGTCTGACAATGCGGCTACTTATGCAATAGTAAGTATGGATCAATCCAAGTCATACAGAGGAATGACCATCCCTGTAAGCTTGTCAACTGAATATAACTTTACCAATTCTTTTGCTTTAGGAGTAAAGTTTCAGGCAAGAACTTATAATCAGGATGATTTGGAAGGATTCAAATTTATCAATGATAATGGAGGCTCAAGAAAACCCTGGAGAGGAGTATCAAACGATATGGCCGAAGCAGCAACCGTTTATTTGCGTTATAAAATCAATGCTGTTGACAAAGATCATCTCCGTAACATAACCATGAAAGAATTTACAGATGATGGTGAATTGAGGAAATTGAAATCGGATGTGAATGGATTGAAAGGTAAAGTAAATGCAGTAGAAGGCAAAGTGAACGACTTGACACCACGTGTCGAAAAACTCGAAAAAACTTTATCGCCCGATGGACCGGATGATGATGGCGATGGCGTACCAAACAGCCGCGATAAAGAACCTGCAACACCTAAGGGTAACGAAGTTGATTTCTACGGCAGAACAGTTCCCGGCTTGAAACATATTACCGAATCGGATCTTGGGAATGTAACCCCAAGTCAGTTGGTTGATGGAAAAGATAGCGATGGTGATGGAGTGCCTGATAATCGCGATAGAGAACCGAATACGCCTAAAGGAAATCCGGTTGATTTCTGGGGTGTTTCGGTAAAAGATGGCAAAGTAATGGGTGATGGTTCTGTTTATTTCGATTTCGACAAAGTTGATTCTGATGCAGAAGCCCTCAGAACTATTCAACTCGTTGCCGAAAGAATGAAAGCAAATCCAACTACTACTGTTGAAATTAGAGGATATGCCGACTTTATTGGAGGTATTCCATATAACCAAAAACTGAGTCAACGCAGAGCCGATGTGGTAAAAGACAAACTTGTAAAAGAATACGGAATTGATGCAAGTAAGATTATTGCCAATGGTAAAGGTAAATTATTCGAGCCAAAGAAAGCATATCGTTTGAACCGTCGTTGTAATTTCTTTTTCAACAAATAATACATTTTGTAAAAAAGTCAAATAAAAAAGAGGCTGTCTGCGGGCAGTCTCTTTTTTGTATGTTGGACATTTTTTTTCGTAACTAATGAAGTGTGTTCAATAAAAAAACACAAACCATTTTTTGTAACGATGCGTGTTTTTTGAATTTTTGGGTAGTTTTATGCAGTTGAAAGTCTTGATAATTAAGAATTTGCCATCATTTTAATTTGATTAATTATTTCTTTAGCTAAATTTTCAGCTTCCTCTGGTGTTCCCGCTTCGGAGTAAATACGAATGATTGGTTCTGTATTTGATTTGCGGAGATGAACCCAACCATCCGGAAAGTCAATTTTTACGCCATCAATATCATTTATCTCATACATGGAGTAAGTCAGTTTGATTGACGTTAGTATTTCATCAACATTGATTGCAGGAGTAAGTTCTATTTTATTTTTTGAAATATAATATTCAGGATATGTTTTACGCAACTCTGAAACCTTCTGTTCTTTTTTAGCCATCATGGTAAGAAACAAAGCAATTCCGACCAATGCATCGCGTCCGTAATGACTTGCCGGATAAATAACTCCTCCGTTACCTTCGCCGCCTATCACTGCATTTGTTGCTTTCATTGTGGCTACTACATTCACTTCACCAACTGCAGCTGCGTTATATTCACAGTTGTATTTTCGGGTTACATCACGCAGTGCTCTTGTTGAACTAAGGTTTGAAACAGTATTTCCGGGCGTATTTTGTAATATGTAATCTGCAATTGAAACCAAGGTGTATTCTTCACCAAACATGCTACCATCCTCACATATTATTGCTAATCTGTCAACATCCGGGTCAACTACAAATCCAACATCGGCACTAACACGCTTCATCAACGAAGATATTTCGGTTAAATGTTCGGGGAGTGGCTCGGGATTATGCGGGAACTGACCGTTGGGTTCGCAGTAAAGTTTCTCGATTTGCGTAACACCCAAAGCATTCAGAAGAGCAGGTATTGCAATGCCTCCCACCGAATTTACACAATCAATTGCCACCTTGAAATTGGCTGCTTTTATTGCTTTTACATCAACCAACTGTAGAGATAAAACGCTCTCAATATGTTTGTCGGTAAACGAAAAATCATCCGTCAGCGTACCAAGTTCATCAACGCCCGAAAAGCTAAATGATTCTTCAGCTGCAATTTCCAGTACATTTTCACCGGCTTGTGCATCCAGAAACTCACCTTGTTCATTCAGAAGTTTCAGTGCATTCCATTGTTTGGGGTTATGGCTTGCGGTCAGGATAATCCCTCCTGCAGCTTTTTCCATGATTACTGCAAGTTCAGTGGTAGGCGTGGTGGCAAGTCCGATATTCAATACGTCAAAACCCATTCCGAGTAAAGTGCCGATAACCAGCTGATTGACCATTTCGCCCGAGATGCGCGCATCTCTACCGACTATTATTTTATTAGCATCAACTTTTTTATTTTTCTTGATATGTGTTGCATAAGCAGCCGTAAACCGTACAATATCAACCGGATTTAATCCATCGCCCACTTTTCCGCCAATAGTGCCGCGGATACCTGAAATTGATTTTATTAACGTCATGATTTAAATGAGAAAAAGAATGAAAACTATATAGAATACAATGTACGTTTAAGAAAAGTATTATTTAGTTTTTTTAGATATACTTATGATTCAGCAATTTATTTTTGAAACTTAATTTTTAGTCTGTATCCTAATGGAGTTACGCTCCTCATATTAGTTTCAAAACCTAATTTGGAAGTAACAATTATTTTGGCTTCAGATTCATTTCGTTTCATGTACGAAATAGCTTCGTGCCAAGCGGTGGAAACCTGCGAATAATCTTTGAAATTAAAGGTCGTTGGGTAGGGCGAATCGATGGTGTTCCAATTGAAAATAGAATCGGATTTTTCGGTCAAAGAGTACTGAATATAGCGTACAGATACCAAGTCATTGGTTTCCAAAGTGTCAGCAGTTTCAGAGTTATCACCTTTATCGATCAGTTGAAAATATAATCCTGATGTGGTTTTGAAATACGTATTATTGGGCCAAGTGCTTTGGGTAGGTAAAGTCGTAACTACTTGAATATTATTTCGTTTAATATATTCAGCAATGGTTATTCTTTCGTCCTTTAAAAGTTCGGCATAAGTTTTTTTATCATCACACGATGTAAGTAACACTGTTACAGTAAAAAACAGAGAAATCAGAAAAGTAATTTGTTTCATTTTGTTTTGTAAATTTCAGATGCAAATATCCGATTAATATCCCGAAATTAAAAGTTAAGAATAATGAATTAGAAATCAAACTATTTAATTATTTACAAATTATTTACTTGTAATTATTATATTGTTCCAAAACGGATATTATTGCTACTATTGAAGTGTAAGGCGCAATTTCATTGCCATGCCCTTTTAATCCGTAAGCCAGATACCAGGGAACAATTATTGTTGCTTTATCTCCTTTGCTCATTAATTTTAAACACGCTTCAATTCCGGGTATTATTTCTTTATTTCCGATAGTAATTGTAATTTTTTTTTCAATCAGTTTTTCTCCATTTAACGCCGATAAACTGTAAATTAAGGTGCATTTATCACTGTCTTTCAGTAAAAGTCTTTTTGATAACGGGTCAGTTTTGTACCAAAAACCGAAGCTGTGTTTTTTAAAGTCGGGATATTTGTTTTTAATCAATTCGGCAATCAGACTATCTTCTCTAATTATCAGTTCTTCATTAATTTTTAATAACGATTTTGAAACAGTATCAGCCTGGTTTCCTTTGTTCGAAGGTAATTGCGGAGCTGGTTTCGTACACGAAAACATCAGAAGTATTATAAGTAAGTGTAAATATGTTTTCACAGATTTATTGCTTGTTACCCGATATAATTTTAAACATTCAACTTCGTTATCACGAAAAAAAATCGATTATCTGATGTTTGCAATGCTGATAATGTCCGAAAAGACTCCTGCGGCTGTAACGCTTGCTCCTGCACCGTACCCTTTTATCATCATCGGAAATTCGTTGTATCTTTCGGTAGTAATCAGTACAATGTTATTACTCCCCTGTAAATCGTAAAATGGATGTAAACTATCAACTTCCTGCAAACTAACTTCACATTTTCCCATTTCCAATTTGGCGACAAACCGCCATCGTTTACCTGCCTCAACAAGTTTAATGCGACTTTTTTCAAATTCATCATCCAGCTCGTGAATTGTTTTCCAAAAATCGTCCAAACTTCCCGAAAAATATTTATCAGGAATAAAAAGTTTTTTCACGACATCCTCTTGTTCAATTTTGTAACCCGCTTCACGAGCCAGAATTACTAATTTACGAACCACATCTTTACCGCTTAAATCAATTCGCGGATCAGGCTCTGAAAAACCGGCTTCTTTTGCCATCGAAATGGCTTTGCTGAGCGGAATTTCCTTGCTAATCGTATTAAAAATAAAGTTTAATGTTCCTGACAGCACTGCTTCCATTTTTTGAATGTGGTCGCCGCTATTAATCAGGCTATTCATGGTGTTGATAATCGGCAAACCGGCTCCCACATTTGTCTCGAACAGGAATTTTACCCCTTTGCGACGTGAAATATCTTTCAGTTTGGCGTATTTGGCATAAGCCGATGAAGCTGCTAATTTATTGGCAGCTACTACCGAAATATTGTTTTCGAGAAATGTTTGGTATAAATCAGCAATCTCATGATTAGCAGTGCAATCCACAAAAACCGAATTAAAAATATTCATATTCACTATTTCCTGACAGATACGCGAAGAAGTTGCCGGTAGTCCGTTTAAATTCAGATTTTCGCGGTAATTGTGGATATTCAGTCCATCGCGGTCGAACAGCATTTTTTTACTCGATGCTATTCCTACAACATTCAGTTTTAAACCATTCTGAGCCATTAATTTGGGCTGTTGTTTTTTAATCTGTTCCAGCAAGTTGCTTCCAACCGTACCTACACCCACAACAAAAACATTCAGCACTTGATACTCCGAAAGGAAAAATGAGTCATGGATGACGTTCAATGCTTTTCGGAGCGATTTACGGTCGGTAACAAATGATATGTTGGTTTCGGATGCGCCTTGAGCGCAGGCAACTACATTAATACCGTTACGCCCCAGGGTTCCAAAAAGTTTTCCGGCAATTCCGGGAGTACGCTTCATATTATCGCCAACAATGGCCACAGTAGCCAAATCGTCCTCCGAAAAAATATTGTCAATCTCGCCTTGTGCAATTTCAGCAGCAAATTCGTTGCGTAAAACTCTCACCGCCAGCTCGCTGTCGGCATTTCTCATGCCAATGGATGTTGTGTTTTCCGACGAAGCCTGCGAAACCAGAAAGACGCTGATGCCATTTTTTGCCAACACGCGGAAAATGCGGTAATTTACACCGATTACGCCTACCATACCAAGTCCCTGAATGGTAATTAAAGATGTATCGTTGATGGATGAAATTCCTTTAATGGATTTGGATGAAGCATCAACTTTTTCCTGCGAAATTAAAGTTCCTTTGGCTTGTGGGTTGAAAGTGTTTTTTATTATAACAGGAATATTTTTATGAAATACCGGAAAAATAGTAGGCGGATAAATTACTTTAGCTCCAAAATTGCAAAGTTCCATGGCTTCGCTAAAGCTCAACCGCTCAATTACGTAGGTGTTGCTGATAATGCGAGGATCGGCAGTCATAAATCCATCTACATCGGTCCATATCTC
Source organism: Paludibacter sp. (assembly GCA_030653695.1). Taxonomy (GTDB): domain Bacteria; phylum Bacteroidota; class Bacteroidia; order Bacteroidales; family Paludibacteraceae; genus Paludibacter. The sequence continues at coordinate 6,431 of JAURYY010000314.1, forward strand.
GAGAATGGAAACTTCGAGTGCAGCAGCAATTATGGAGGCTGTATAATCGGAACCGCCACGACCGAGATTGGTGATGAAGTTTGTTGTACTGTCAGTTGATATAAAACCGCCGCATACACAAACCGTTGTTTCGTTTGCAAATCTTTCTCTGATTAAAGCATTGGTTTTCGGAAAATCAACCACATGTTTATCAAACTGATTAATGGTTTTGATAAAACTTTTCGAATCAAAATGTACTGCACTAATAATGGTATTTGCAATAATTATTGAGGAAAGAGATTCACCGTAACTCACTATCGTGTCGATAATCTTGGCCGATGAGTCTTTTATTAAAAAAATGCCCCGAAGGATATTGGCTAAATCGTTAAATTGAACCATAACCTGTTCAAAAACAAATTGAAATTTGTCTTCTGGCACCAATTCTTCAATAATTTTAGTATGGCGCTGAAGCATTGACTGATATTCTGCTAAGTATTCATTATTGCCTTCCGATGCAAGTTGCGAAACTTTATAAAGCTGATCGGTAACACCCGACAGTGCAGACACTACTACAATAACCGGCTCTTTTTCAGCCTCAACTATTTTTTTGACACTCAAAATACCATGGACAGAACCTACGGATGTTCCGCCGAATTTCATTACTTTCATCGAAGTTATTTTTGTTTTTTCAGGTTTTTATTTCAGAGTGCAATATTAGTGATTTTTCGGCAATTATTCAGCGTATTATTCCGATTTTCGGGAAAACAGTTGCAACTTTGGTAAAAATAACGTACTTTTGCACCGCTTTTGTAAAATGTAAATTGATTTTACAAGAATATATAACCGGTAAGTGTTAAAAATAATGGTCCCGTAGCTCAGCTGGATAGAGCAACGCCCTTCTAAGGCGTGGGTCATGGGTTCGAATCCCGTCGGGATCACTTATGCCGGTTTAAATCGCTGGTTCTTAATCAACAAAAAAATGCTGCAGTTGTATTCACATACAAATTGCAGCATTTTTCTTGTTAATAAGATAAGAGACATTGAACCCCAAGACCCAAGAACAAAAAAATTGCAGTAGGCAATGAATCGGAGTATGTAAACATTAAATTTCAACTGAAGTAATTGACCGTTTTTGTGTATCTTTGCAAAAGTTTAAAAACAATCAAATTTATGTATTGTTTTTGAAAATTCTGACAAATATCTTTGTTCGTCCTGCTTAGACAGGATCTTCAATTTGTATTTGTTCTTTATTCTTTCATTTTTCATTTTTCATCTCTCATTTTTCATCTCTCATCTCTCATTTTTCATCTCTCATCTCTCATTTTTCATTTTTCATCTCTCATTTTTCATTTTTCATTTCTAATTAATATGCATACTCAACTCCAGCTTATACTTACTCCCGAAAACGCCGAAAAGCTGGATTTGCTACTGAAGCAAGTTGCTGATAAACTCGAAGTTTCACCTCAACGAATTACCCGATTACGTACGTTGAAAAAGTCGATTGATGCGCGTTCGTTTCAACCAAAAATTATAGTTACAGTCGAAGTGTATGTAGATGAATCAGCCCCTGAAAAAATATCTGCGGCATTCAACTACCCTTTTATAGGCGATAAAGAACCAGTATTAGTGATTGGTGCGGGACCTGCCGCACTTTTTGCTGCTTTGAAACTGATTGAACTGGGGCTGAAGCCAATTCTCATCGAACGTGGTAAAAAAGTCAAGGAAAGAGCTCGTGATATTGCTCAACTCAACCTGAACAAAGACTTCAATCCCGAATCGAACTATTGTTTCGGAGAGGGCGGAGCCGGTACTTTTTCGGATGGAAAACTTTATTCGCGTTCGAAGAAAAAAGGCAACTTGCAACGCATTTTTGAAATATTTCATTATCACGGGGCTGCCGAAGAAATTCTGTATGAAGCGCATCCGCATATTGGCTCCGATAAATTGCCAATGGTAGTCGAAAATATTAGTAATACGATTATCAATAGCGGTGGTGAAATTCATTTCGGGCAAAAATTAGTCGAAATTATTATTGAAAACAACGCCGTTAAGGGTTGCAAAACAGAGAGTGGAGAAATTTTCGATGGCAAAGCATTGATTTTAGCTACCGGACATTCGGCTCACGATATTTATGAAATATTGTATCGTCAGGGAGTCAGACTTGAACCCAAAGGATTTGCAATGGGTGTTCGTGTTGAACATTCTCAAGCATTGATTGATAGTATTCAATATCATTCAAAAGAGCGTGATGAATATCTTCCGGCAGCCAGTTACAATCTGGTGGAACAGATAAACGACCGCGGTGTTTATTCGTTTTGCATGTGTCCGGGAGGTAGAATTGTTCCTGCGGGAACCTCGTCAACCGAAATTGTGGTGAACGGCATGTCGGCTTCGCGTCGCAATTCGCCTTTTGCCAACTCCGGTATAGTGGTCGAAATTCAACCCGCAGATATTCCTGAAGAGTATAAAGAATTTGGAGCGTTAGCCGGATTAAAATTTCAGCAGCATCTCGAAAATCTGGCATTTTTAAACAACGGTGGAACAGGGCAGACTGCTCCGGCACAACGATTAGTCGATTTTGTAAAAGGGAAAGTTTCAGCCGATTTGCCCGAATGTTCATATATGCCCGGATTAATTTCATCGCCATTGCATTTTTGGTTGCCCGATTTTATTTCTTCACGACTTCGCGAAGGGTTTAAAAAGTTCGACCGCAAAATGAAGGGATTTCTTACCAATGAAGCCCTTGTGGTTGGTGTTGAAACGCGCACCTCTTCAGCTGTTCGTATTCCGCGTGATTCCGAAACCGGAATGCATCCCGATATCAGCGGACTTTTTCCGGCAGGCGAAGGTTCGGGTTATTCGGGTGGAATTACATCATCGGCTATCGATGGCGAAAATGCTGCTGTGGCAGTAGGGAATTGGTTGATAGCAATGGGGCATGCCACATTGTCGGTTGATTAAATAAGGCACTCGAACTTCGAACTTTCAAACATTAAAAACAATGATAAACAAAAAAAATACACCCTCCGCCGCATTAAAAGAAACACGATTTAGAGCGGCAGAAAACGTAGAGTTAATGACATTCCTGTTGTCCAAGATGGGCGGAATGAGCCGGAATTCGATAAAATCGCTGCTTGCACACCGTCAGGTAATGGTAAATGATAAAATTACCACACAATTTAATAAGGCGTTACGTCCTGCCGATTTGGTTGTTGTGAGTAGTATGCGTGGTAACATGCAATTATCGCATCCGAAGATAAAAATTATTTTTGAGGATCAGTACTTGATTGTTGTTGAGAAAAAGGAAGGTTTACTCACCGTAAGTACTGGTAAAAGTGACGAAACTACTGCTTTTTCAATTTTGAAAAATTATGTCATCAAGAGTTCAAAACAAAATCGTATTTTTGTTGTTCATCGCCTCGATCGTGAAACATCAGGTATCATCCTGTTTGCCAAAACCCGCGAAATACAATTAGCAATGCAGGAACACTGGCACGAAGTAGTTACGCGTCGTGTTTATGTGGCATTGGTCGAAGGAAAAGTGGAAAAAGAAAAGGACACAATTATTACCTGGCTCACCGAAAACGAAAAATCACTCAAAATCCATTCGAGTAATGTGGATAATGGCGGACAACAAGCCATAACACATTATCGGGTAGTGAAAAGCAATGACAAATTCTCTTTGCTCGAAATTGAACTGGAAACAGGTCGAAAAAATCAGATTCGTGTTCACTTACAAGGAATTGGACATCCCATTGTCGGTGACAAGAAATATGGTTCTACTTTTTCGCCCATTACCCGCCTGGGTTTGCATGCCCGTATTCTGGC
>JAURYY010000316.1 GCA_030653695.1 Paludibacter sp.
ATGGTGATTTGAATACAGGATTTTTGCGGTTAAAAAAATCCGCTGTCGATTTGCTCGACGAAATGTCGGTTTATACAAAAAGCATGAATATTACTTTCGAAAATCCATCGTTAGCAGCATCAAACGACGAAAGGTTAAAGAAATATGAAGAGCTCCAAGCGAAAGGAATGACACCTACTGCCGTTTACGAAAGAGACAAAGAAGGCAAATCAATTCAGAAAATTGTTTTTCCATGGATACAAATCCGGTATAATAATAAAGTTGTGTATGTTAATTTGTTGAAAAATATTCGTGGTTTATCGGGTGAAGAAAATTTGAATACTTCGATTGAAAATCTCGAATTTGAAATAACCGATGGCTTAAGACGTATTATTAATGATAGTGTTATAAAAATTGCATTTATCGAAGGTCATGGCGAACTGAACGAAGCCGAAACATATCAAATCAGCAAAACCCTGAGTCGTTATTTCCAGATTGACCGTGGCATTTTATCTGTTGATGCCACCATTCTGAAAGAATATAAAGCTATTATTATTGCAAAACCTACGAAGCCTTTCAGCGAGTCGGACAAATATATTATCGATCAGTACATTATGAATGGGGGGCGGGTGCTTTGGTTGATCGACGGGGTGAAAATTGCACCTGAAAATTTGGCGCAAACAGGTGTTTCACCTGCAATGGAATTGGATTTGAACCTCGGCGATCAGCTTTTCCGTTACGGTATCAGAATCAATCCTGTTTTACTTCAGGATATTCAATGTGTAAATATTCCGGTCAATATTGCTCCTTCAAATGCTGAACCTCAGTTCAAACCTACACCCTGGTATTTTGCACCTTTATTATTAACTTCAACTCAACATACAATCACTAAAAATATTGCCGAAGTAAAAGCCGATTTTTGTTCTGCAATTGATATAGTGGGCGAAAGGGCAAATAATAAAGCCACATTGCTGTTGGCAACTTCTGATAATTCGCATATCATAGGTACTCCTTCAACAATCGATTTAAGTGAAATGCAACAACCGCAGGATAAAAAATACTTTAATTCGTCATTCATTCCGGTAGCAGTGCTGCTCGAAGGTGAATTTGAATCGGTTTTCTCGAACCGGAAAACGCCACAACAAATTGTCAGTGCATTTCCATTTAAAGAAAAAGTGTTGGATTCGCGGCAGATTTTCGTAGCCGATGGCGATATTATTCGCAATGAAACTTCAGGTGTTGCAAGCGACAGTACAACGCTTCCCCTTGGTTACGACCGCTATATGAATCAGCAATTCGGGAACAGCGAATTTATTAAAAATGCAGTATTGTACCTTGCCGATGAAGACGAATGGCTTCAATTGCGTTCCAAAACAATGAAACTCCGATTGCTAAATAAAAAATTAGTCAACGATCAGAAAGCTTTCTGGCAAATAATCAATGTGGTTCTGCCAATAATGTTGTTAATTTGTTTTGGAATGGTTTATCAGTGGGTACGGAAGAGAAAAAATACGAGATAGGAACAAGGAAACAAGGAGACGATCCCGATTCCCGATAACTATCGGGACGGGAGAGGAAACAAGGAAACAAGTAGACGGCAGCAAGCAAGGGGCATGCCCCCTTGTACTACAGAACTGGGAGAAGTGGAGAAACTCTCAAACTCTTCAAATTTTCAAACTTATTCTTCAGCTTTCGTATATATTCATAGTAATGTTTTGCAAACAGCGTGGTATCAGTCCGGTGTTTTAGTACCGAATCATTAACATCAAAGGTTACATTGCGCCGGTCGATTACCAAGCCAGGAACGCCATTTTCTTCTTCTCTCTGAAAAATTGAGTCATTTTGACTGCGTCTGTTCAAGATCCATTCATGAATTATACTCGGATCGAAAACCTTATAGTTAACATAATCAACTCCCTCTTTACCGTTTCCATTGTGCCAGCTTTTTGTGCGAAATATTGTACTGAATTTAATTTTTTTTTTGTTATTAAATTCTCCGCCAATCAATTCCATAGGTACGTTTACATCTACATACCAGTCTTTGGACTCCAATGGAAGTAAATTTGCTATATCAAGTAATGAAATTCCATAAGCCGAACAACCTGAACCTTCATGCTCGTATCGCGGCCATAATGCTCCGTTGTAATATTCGCAAGGAGCAAATCCATAACTGTTTTTCCGACTGTAATAATCGATAAACTCAAGTATCCTTGTAGCTGCTTCGGCGTTAATTCTGAATTTTATATAAGATACTTTATTTCGGTTTGCATACAGTGCAATGCCCTTTTTAATCCTTTCTTCAGATTCCATTTTTCCATGAATTGTGGAACCTAAAGCCCCGAATCCCACCTTTTTATTCAGCACAAGATCCACTTTTTCGCTTTGAATAGCTCCGGTCATTGCAGTATATTTCGATGCAGGAAGTAGGGTTGAATTTACTATTGCCTGTGTATGTCCGATCACATAAAAATTCTTTTTAAAAGCAGCGTTTATATAGCATTTATTGGTGCTTTTAAATAAAACGGATGGATTTGTCCAGTTTATCGGACTTACCGAACTTGTAAAATAAATGGTGATTTCGTGACGATTGTCATTTACAGTTTGGGAAAATAATCCTTGTGTAGAAATTAGAATTGTGAATAACAGTAATTTTAAAGTGCGCATTGTTATGATTGAAACAGACATTATGAAATAAGTTTTTCGTTAATAAATTTTTTAGCAAAAATAATCAATATATTTAATCAATAATTAATATAATCTCGTAGTTTGTAAAAATGGATTACTTTGCAGGAACAATTTATAGCTTATTCCGTGCGCAAAAAAAAAATAACATGCTATCTAATAAGTGATTATATTTGCGTCATCTCTTATTTAAAACTTATTTATTTGATTTATTTTATAACTAAAATTTTATAATTTTTATTTTTGTTTAATGATTGCAAATTAATGGATATTTCTGCATTACTGACCCATAGTTTTTGTGCAGATAAGTTGTTGTTATATCGGGTTTTAAATGCAAAAAATGAGGAACGATAGAGTTTTCAGCCGATATATATTTTCTACGTAGCAAATAATATAATTATTTAATAAATTGTAATAAAACTTTATAGCTATTGTATTGTAGCAAATAATGTATTATATTTGCGGCATGTATATACAAAACTGCACATCCAAGAAAAATGGCAAAAGCTACACCTATC
>JAURYY010000320.1 GCA_030653695.1 Paludibacter sp.
TATAGGGTAACGATTCGATATCGCCCACGGTTCCGCCTATTTCGGTGATTACAAAATCAAAATCTCCTTTAACACCGAGAAGTTTTATATTACGCTTAATCTCATCGGTAATATGAGGTATAATTTGTACCGTTTTCCCCAGATAATCACCACGCCGTTCTTTGTTAATCACATTCTGGTAAATTCTGCCGGTTGTAACATTATTGGCTTTGTGCGTTTCCACTCCCAAAAACCGTTCGTAATGCCCGAGGTCGAGATCGGCTTCATGTCCATCCACAGTTACATAACATTCTCCGTGTTCGTAAGGATTTAATGTGCCTGGATCGACATTGATATAAGGATCCAATTTTTGGTTAGTTACCTTAAAACCACGCGCTTGCAATAGTTTCCCCAACGAAGCGGCTATGATTCCTTTTCCCAATGAGGAAGTAACTCCACCGGTTACGAAGATGTATTTTGTATCTTTCACTGTGAATTGTTTTCTTAAAATTACCGTTAAAAAAAATCGTATTTTTAAGTCTGCAAATTTCGTAAAAAAAAATGAATAACGAAAGGACTAAAAGTAATTTATAATATTTACGCACTTGATGTGTAACATTCAGCAATAAACTATTGTTAATTGAAGGCTTTTCAGCAGTACAATAAATACAGGAAACTCCTTCCGATTGCATTTAAAGCAATAGTTGTTGTTAAAAAAACAAAGAATTACCATAATTTTCACTTATAAATAATAGAACATTAAAAATAGTTTTGTAATTTTGCGCCGTTATAAAAAAAGTGGAAAGATTTGGACTGCTTGCAACCACAGAAAAAAATGCTAAACTGCAAACTCATTTTCTGCACATCACAAAGTCCTCCCAAATTTATTCCCAACAATTTATTAATTCTTAATTTTTTAATTCTTAATTAATTTGTATTATGGGTTATTTATTTTCATCCGAATCGGTATCGGAAGGTCATCCCGACAAAGTTGCCGATCAGATTTCAGATGCTATTCTCGATAATTTTCTGGCTTTAGACAGCAATTCGAAAGTAGCTTGCGAAACATTAGTTACCACCGGACAAGTTGTATTAGCCGGAGAGGTAAAATCAAATGCGTACATCGATGTTCAATCGGTTGCACGAAGAGTAATCAACCGCATTGGTTATACCAAAAGCGAATACATGTTCGATGGAAATGCTTGCGGCATTTTCTCAGCATTACATGAGCAATCGGGCGACATCAACCGCGGTGTAGAGCGTGAAGATCCTATGGAGCAAGGCGCCGGCGACCAGGGAATGATGTTCGGGTATGCTACCAACGAAACAAAAAACCTGATGCCGATTGCACTTGACCTTGCTCATGCCTTGGTCGAAGAACTTGCAGCCATTCGCCGCGAAGGAAAAGTGATGACTTACCTCCGCCCCGATTCAAAATCGCAGGTAACAATTGAATACGATGATAACAATCAACCGGTAAAAGTCAACACCATTGTAGTGTCAACGCAGCATGATGATTTTGTGCAACCAAAGGCTGACAAATCACAAGATCAGGCTGACGATGAAATGCTATCGAAAATTCGTGAAGACGTTAAAAATATACTTATTCCACGTGTTCAGGCGTTGGATGTTCAGTTTGCGCAATTATTCAAAGGTGATTACACACTGCATGTAAATCCGACCGGAAAATTTGTTATCGGTGGTCCTCATGGCGATACCGGTTTGACAGGTCGTAAAATAATTGTGGATACCTATGGAGGCAAAGGAGCACACGGCGGCGGCGCATTTTCGGGAAAAGATCCTTCGAAAGTGGATCGTTCGGCAGCTTATGCAGCGCGCCATATTGCCAAAAATATTGTAGCTTCGGGGTTGGCAAACGAAATATTGGTGCAAGTGGCTTATGCTATTGGCGTTGCTAAACCTATGAATTTGTATATTAATACTTATGGAACTGCAAATGTTGCATTGAATGATGGACAAATTTCCGAAATCATTGAACAATTATTTGATATGCGCCCCAAAGCCATTGAAGAACGACTGAAACTTCGTGCTCCGATTTATGAAGAAACTGCTTCGTATGGTCATGTAGGCCGTACCCCCGTAACAGTTACCAAATCGTTCAAAGATGGAAACGGCAATGTAATATCGCAAGAAGTTGAGTTATTTACCTGGGAAAAAACCGATATGGTTGATGCAATAAAAGCTGCTTTTAACATTTAATTATCGGCCCAATAAAAACCAAAAAAAGTGATGTTGCAAAACGGCATCACTTTTTTTATGTGCAAAAACCCTGAAAATCAAATTACATTCAGTTCTTTACCTACTTTCATAAAAGCTTCGATGGCTTTATCCAACTGTTCAGATTGGTGTGCTGCCGAAATCTGAATACGGATGCGAGCCAGATCTTTAGGCACAACGGGATAATAAAAACCTATTACGTAAATTCCCTCTTCGAGTAGCATAGCAGCCATATCCTGCGAAAGTTTCGCATCGTAAAGCATAAGGGCACAAATAGCCGATTCGGTTGGTTTAATGTCGAAACCGGCAGCCTTCATGCGTTTCACAAAATAAGCTGTATTGGTGTGCAATTTTTCCTGAAGTTCGTTGGTTTCATCCATCATGGCAAACAATTTTATACCGGCAGCAGCCACCATAGGCGGAATTGAATTTGAAAAAAGATAGGGACGCGAACGCTGGCGAAGCAAGTCGATAATTTCCTTTTTTCCGGTTGTAAATCCACCGATTGCCCCACCAAAAGCTTTACCGAGTGTGCCTGTTATGATTTCTATTTTTCCGCGCAGATGATACAACTCTGTCACTCCCCTGCCCGTTTCGCCTACCACACCGGCTGAATGCGACTCATCGACCATGATCATGGCATTGTATTTTTCGGACAAATGGTAAATTTTATCCAAAGGAGCCACATTGCCGTCCATCGAAAAAACCCCATCGGTTACAATCAATCTAAAACGTTGCGCCTGCGCGGCTTTCAACTGGTTTTCCAAATCCTCCATATCGGCATTACCATATCGGTAACGCTGAGCTTTGCAAAGCCGCACACCATCGATAATGGATGCATGATTCAGCGAATCCGAAATAATAGCATCATCTTCTGTCAGCAAAGGTTCGAAAACGCCACCGTTTGCATCGAAACAGGCGGCGTAAAGAATGGTATCTTCAGTTCCGAAAAAACGGGCGATGGATGCTTCTAATTGTTTGTGTAAGTCCTGAGTACCGCAAATAAAGCGCACCGACGAAACACCGTAGCCATGTGTATCCAACGCATCCTTTGCGGCTTGAACTAAATCAGAATTGTTTGACAACCCGAGATAATTATTGGCACAAAAGTTTAACACTTCTTTGCCATTGGCAAGACGAATTACTGAACCCTGAGGCGAAACAATTATCCGCTCGTTTTTAAATAATCCGGCTTCGCGGATATTTGAAATTTCATTTTCGAGATGTGATTTAAAATTTTGATACATATTATGGATTGACAATTTATGATTGACGAATTACGAATTACGATATCTGATTTATGATTCAATGTCGTTTAGTTAGGCGTTAAAAAAATAAGGGAAAATCGAAACGGAGTTTATTCTCTTATGTAACTATAATTTTCAAGATGCTTCAAGCAATGATAGTTTCTTTTTCAACTGTATGATTTTCATATCTTTATATTTTTGTTGATAATCCTTCATTACTTTTGGATTAAACGCTTCTTTGTTTGCAACCATTTTATAATAAATGATTGCAATTTTTCTCGCTGTAGCTACTACTGCTTTTGCCGTACCTGCTCTTGACTTTATTCTACGATAAAAATCGCCTAAAGGACTTTTACTGTTGTGTAAACCATTTGCAGCCATTCTGTAAGCTGGTCCAGCATGGTGCTTTTTTTTCTGTATTCGACTACTTATTATTTTTCAACCTGATACTTTTGTATTTGGAGCCAATCCTAACCATGAGGTAAAATGATTTTCTGTTTTCCATTTGGTCATGTCAATACCAACTTCTGACATAATAGACTTTATATGGATTAGATTTCTATGTAATTAAATATAAGATGTTTAACACTATCCCGATAGCGTTCGACTGAGCTCACGCCGAAGTCTATCGGGACACTTAATTGCACTAAGATACACTAAGTGAATTAAACCCAAATATAGATCACTAAGAAATAAAACATAAATGTTTTATTATAAGTCA
>JAURYY010000321.1 GCA_030653695.1 Paludibacter sp.
GTCAGTGTGGTAACAGCTGAGGTACCTCCCAGATTAAGTGTGCCCGTAGCACTGTTTGTCAACGTTCCTGTTCCCCCAAGGGCAGTGGCAACCGTTAACGTGCCATTATTAGTTACCACTACCGTAGTCACTGTAAGCGTGCCAAAGCCAATGTTATTAGCGCCACTTAGAGTTGCTGCAGTGGACATAGTCACTGTACCTGTTAATGTTACGATTCCGCCGGCATTTGCAAACCCGCCGCCGCCTAAAACAACGGTAGTGCTCGCTCCGGTCATCGTTCCGCCGTTCAGTGTGACCAGACCGGTAAAGGTCTTGTCACCTGCACTAACAGGAACATTAAGCGTTCCGGTGGTGATTGTCGTCGTTCCGGTGACTGTAGCAGCAAATGCACCTGTTGTGGTAAGGTTTCCTCCGTTCAAGACTAAGTTACGCGTTACAGCCAAAGTGAAGGCACCGGTGGTAAACGTACCACCATTAAGAAGCAAGTCACGCCCGACCGTAAGGGCTGCGCCGTGTGTAACCGTAGCGGTTCCGGCTAAGGTTAAGTCATTGGTTACCGATGTTACCGCACATGTTTTTATCCCACTGCCGCTTAATGTAAGATTGCTGTATGCCACTACTTTTACTGTCTGAGCTGCACCAGTATAATTAACCGTGTTTCCCGCAGCACTGGCAGTCAGTGTGGTAACAGCTGAGGTACCTCCCAGATTAAGTGTGCCCGTAGCACTGTTTGTCAACGTTCCTGTTCCCCCAAGGGCAGTGGCAACAGTCAGTATCCCGCTGTTGGTGTATGTTCCGGTAACTGTGACAGAACCAATCGAAGTGGTGGTTGCTCCACTCATCGTTTTTGTGGCGCCACTAAAGGTATGTATGCCGGTATTAGACGTAAAGGTAGTAGCATTGTTGGTCAAGTTGCCGGCAAAGTTGATGGCGGCTACGCCTGTTTCGTTCCACACGCCACCGCTATTCAGTGTTACATCACCGGTAAATGTTTTGGCTGAAGTGCCGCCAAGTGTTAGTGTTCCAGTAATGTTTGTAACACCTGTAACTCCTAGTGTGAAATTTCCTGCGGTAGTAAGGCCGGCGCCACTGCCAACAGTTAAAATTCCACCAACAGTTCTGGCTGCGGCAAGAGTCCATGTTTTGGTCCCTGTACCTGAAAGTGTCAGGTTTCCCCCGTATACAACATCTTTAACAGTCTGAGCACCTGCACCAGTATAATTAACCGTGTTTCCCGCAGCACTGACAGTCAGTGTGGTAAATGTAGGTACAGTAGTAGTACTTATATTAAGTGTGCTTGTAGCGGTCGCGTTGTTAAAACTTGTGACTGTACTTGAACCTGAGTGGTTAACAGTACCTGCCGCATTGTTGGTGATACCTGTAATTGTACCTGACCCACTTATATTGATTGCTCCGGTATTGGTAAAATTAGCCAATGCTGTTGTGCTTGTCGCTGTACCGCTTATGGCAACAGTTCCTGCATTTGCAAGTGTGGAAACAGATGAGGTACCTCCCGTAAGATTAAGTGTGCCTGTAGTACTGTTTGTCAACGTTCCTGCACCTGACAATGCAGTATTCACAGTAACACTGTTATCGATGGTGATGATGTGGGTGCTCAAAATTTCTATTGCTGTTGCCGTATTTCCGGGAACTAAAGTAGCGGTTACCCAATTATTGATATTTCCACCGGCAGAAGATTCCCAAGAGCCCGGAGTATTCCAAATTCCTGTAGCTTTTGAACGAAAATGATCTGTAGCAATGGACAGACCTGTACCTGTAAAATAACTGTAATTACTACCAGCATTATTCATTACCGACAAGGTTAAAAAATCCGTACTGGGGGTAGGGGCTGCTAAAGTTGAAGTCAAAGCATACCATTTAACTGTTGAATTATCTACTGTTATACCAGGAATTGTTGCCGAATAACTTGTTTCACTGCCGGTTGCCGTAACGAAACCCGATGTGACCCAATTGTCGATTGTGTATCTGATAAGTATAAACTCTTCAACGCATTTACTGGCACTCAAAGTGATAGTTATTGCAACGCTAGTGTTTGTGTCAACACTGGTAATACCACCTGAAACTGCAGAAACATTTATTGGCGAAGCTGAGGTTTTTAAAAACCCGAATGTTGATTGTACTGCTGTAAGGTTTGTAGATGTTACAACTGTCATAAATTGATTTGTACCAAAGGCTTTTACAAAAGCATTAGCTAATCCTGTCGCAACGTATGGTAAGCTCCATGTTTGATTGAAAGCATTTATCCAATAACCTGAACCCCAACCTGCATTCCAATCAGTGTTCAACATCGTTAATTTGAATTCCTGATCAGTACTGGCTTGGGCTGTATATTTCTTAAAACCAGCTGGCATATTTGTGGTGGAGTATGGCGTGTTTTGAGTCCATGCAGTAGGTGTATTAAATGCACCCGGTACGAAGTTCGCTCTAACTTCGATAGAATTAAATAGCGCTAAACTATAAACGGTAAAAGCACAAAAGAGTAAGCTAATTTTTTTCATAACATACATAATTTTAGAGAGTTAATATTGATATGTTGAAATTGTTTTGACGGTAATAAATTACAAAAACACCTAATGTATTTTAAATGTAACAACTTAACTAAAAAAAGTTCAGAATTTATCTGCAATTGAATTAAAACTATGTAAATTTATTGTAAATTTAAATTAGTTGCAGGTACTTATAGAATGGTTGCTTATTGTTGTTACACAAAATTATTTGCAAATATAGTTGAAAAACTTCCATCCAAACTATATTTAATTTTTAACTGATAAAATTTTTAACGCAAACGATTGCAATAAGCCTAATTGCACAAACATTGACCCTACAACAAAAAACAAGATGCTAATTAACTTTTTTATATACAAATTTTTAAAACGAGAATTTATTTTTTATATTAGAGTTGGGTTTCTAAATATAATTTGTATTAAGAGTTATTGTTAGAGAAAAAAAATCGAATAAACTTATGGAATTAATCGAATATTTTCAAACATCAACACTAACCAATCAACAATAGAGAAAGCAACAAAAATATAATAATTAATAGTTATAGCAACACAAAGCAGATAAAAAGTTTATTAATTAACATGCAAACGTTTGCATAGTTAATTAATTGAATTTAACAATCCCCAAAACAACATATATCATTAATAATTTATAGATTTGTGAAATATTACACTATTCAATGTTAACTCAAAAATCAAATTAAGATGAAGAAGTTTTTATCCTTGCTTTTTTTTATTTCAATCATATCGTTTTCGCAAGCAGCTAATCCACCAATTTATATCGCTTTTCAGTGGCACATGCACCAGCCGGTTTATTGGCCGGGCGAAACAGTGATGCAAACCATTACGAATAACCGAATGAGTTATAGTTTACTCAACGTTTTTACCGATCGTACCGGACCCTATACTACGTATGCACCAAGTGCCGTCAATAAACTTTTGGGTTTTAATAATGCAGGAGCACAGGTGAGTTTCTCGGGTTCGTTGATTGAAAATCTGAATGTGTTAGAATCGAACAGCATGGCTTTTTCGGGCTGGAAATCGAATTGGACAAACATGACTTCTAAAAAGACTGCATTGGGAAATCAACGCCTCGATATGGTTGGGTTTGGTTATCATCATCCCATAATGCCCCTTATTGACAGCACCGATATGCGCAAGCACATACAAAAACACAAAGCAGTATTTGCTGCAAATTTTCCCGGATTACCCTATTCGAAAGGGATTTTTCCGCCCGAAAATGCTTTTGAAATACATAATATTCCCGCTTTGGTTGATGAAGGTTTTGAATGGGTCATGGTTGATAATTCTCATTTCGACCGATCCTGTGTCAATTATCCCTGGGTGAATGGATTCAGTATCGTTGAACAAAATAATGCCGATCAAATCAATACCAACCCGGGCGATTGGGTTTCACTTACCGACATGTATGCTCCCGGTAAAATTTCGGGTGGTTGGGGACATCGTCCACACTGGATGAGATATATTGATCCGGCATCGGGCAAAGAATATAAAATGATAGCAGTTCCTACTTCAATGCTTTTTGGAAATGAAGATGGACGTGGCGGTTTCGGAGCTTTGCTCTACGATAAATGCATGAGTCAGTTAGAAAGTTATAATACTGATCCTGCTCATCCGATTTTAATAGTATTACACCACGATGGCGATAACCATGGCGGCGGCTCATCGGGATATTACGGAAGTAATTTCGATAATTTTGTATCGTGGCTACAAGCCAATCCTTCGCGTTTTGTTTGCACTACCGTTCAGGATTATTTAGATAAGTTTCCGCCTGCGCCAAGCGATTTTATTCATGTTGAAGCGGGAAGTTGGTATGGAGCCGGTGCTGATCCGACGTTTTCAAAATGGAACGGCGATCCGGGAAAATACGCGTTAAACGGAAACACTTTGTCGAACTATTACAGTCCCGACCGTAATAGCTGGAGTGTAATAACTGCCGCTTCGAATATTGTAAAAACTGCTGAGCAGATTAACGCTTCATCAGCTGACACTAAATTGGCATGGGAGCATTTAATGGTTGGACAAACAAGCTGTTACTGGTATTGGGACGGAACAGAAGACTGGGATACACACCCAACAAGAGCCTCAAATATGGCAACAGCCAAAGCAATGCCTGTTGTAAATAGCGGAAACGATCTTACCCCTCCATCCATTTATCATCCCCAACGGAAACCCTATAATCCCGGGGCAACGGAATGGCTTATTGTTCAACCTGCCGATTTTACTGTTTGGACCTACGTATACGACATAAGTGGTTTGACGTCGGTTAAGTTGAAATACAGAACAGTGACTGCTGCTAACAATAAGGATTTAATTGTCAACAAAACATATACTGGCGGTGCCGGAGTAGGAGAATGGCAAACGGTGGAAATGAAAGACTCAACCATTGCCAGTTATACCACCATGACACCGGTTTATAAAGCCAATCAATATTCTGCTAAAATAACCGGACTCAAAAACAAACTGGTGGATTATTATGTTGAATCCACTGATACCAAAGGCAATGTGGCGCGCTCTATTATTTTGCATACATGGGTTGGCAGCGGTAGTGCCAATTCGAATCCGGTACTGACTGTTTCACCTTCGGGTGGGCGTTATGTAGGAGGAACAACTGTTACGCTCACAGCTACTGCTGAAAATCCACCGGTCAACATTTATTATACATTAGATGGAACAACGCCAACAACCAGTTCAACAAAAGTATCTTCAGGGGCTACTGTACCAATTACCACTGATGCTACTGTCCTGAAAGCTTATGCTGTCGATTTACTCGGACTCTCGTCAGCTCTTGCTACACATACTTATTATACCACAGTTGCCTCAGGGGGAATAACAGTTCGTTTTCAAAAACCTGATGCTTGGACTTCTGTGGGTTTTTATGCATGGACAGGAACATCAACAGCTTTGTTGGGTGCATGGCCCGGTACAACGATTGCAGCCGGCTTGGATGGATGGTATTCATATACTTTCGACAGTTCGGAAACGTCGGTGAATATGGTATTTAATAACGGAGCCGGAAATAGTCAATCGGTTGATGTAACCGGAATAACGGCAAGTGCCTGTTACAAAACCAATGGGCTTTCGGGAGAAAAATACCTGATTGTAACTACCACTTGTCCCACAACCTCAGTTTCGTCGCCTGTCGATTATTCGTTGAAAATATATCCTAATCCGGTGATTGATAAACTGAATTTAAGTTCAGACGAAGTGATAACGAAAGTTGAACTCATAAATATATTCGGCAGTGTTATCAAAACTTTCTACAACGAAACTATTTTATCGCTTTCAGAAATTCCGGGCGGAATTTACTTGTTGAAAATAAACTATAATAATAACAAACAGACCGTTAGCCGGATCAATAAGTTATAGAATTTTGCAATTTAATTTCTTTAGTCTGATTTAGAAAAAATAGTATTAAATTGCAGTCGTTTAAACAACGGCAAACACAATAAGGAATTGTCAACAATTAATATGCTCGTGTATTATTTGTTGATATATTTATAATCATGCATATATGATACTATGTTGAGTACTTTATTAATTGACAATTCCTAAGTTCTTTTACAATGAAAATCAAATCACTTAATAATTCGTTTTTCGTATTGGTGTTTTTCATCAGTTTTTTTTCTGCATCCCTTTTTGCTCAATCAACTGCCGGACCTACTTACTGGTGGAACGATGCTGTTTTTTATGAAGTATTCGTAAGAAGTTTTTATGACCAAAATGGCGATGGAAAAGGAGATTTTAAAGGGCTAACCGCAAAACTTGATTATCTGAATGACGGCAATCCAGCTACACAAACCGACTTGGGAATCACTGCTATTTGGTTAATGCCCGTCACAGAATCACCAAGTTATCATGGGTACGATGTGACAGATTACCGCACCATAGAAAGCGATTACGGTACCAATGCCGATTTTGCTGTTTTTATCGAAGAAGCTCATAAAAGAGGGATCAAAGTCATTGTTGATTTAGTGATGAATCATTCTTCAAATCAACATCCGTGGTTTATTCAGTCGGCAAGCAGCACAACTTCGCCTTACAGGAACTGGTACAGATGGAATGATACAAATCCCGGTGGATCGTGGCATTCACGTAATGGTTCATATTACTATGGTGTGTTTGGTAGCGGTATGCCTGATTTGAATTATACAACTCCGGCCATGAAAACTGAAATGTTCGACATTGCACGATTCTGGTTACAAGATATGAAAGTGGATGGTTTCAGATTAGATGCAGTAATTTATATCATTGAAAACGCAACACAAACTGAGAATACTCCCGAAACATTTCAATTCTGGAAAGATTTTCGTGCGTTTTATAAGTCCGTTAAACCTGATGCATTTGCCGTTGGTGAGGCATGGACTTCAACCGGGACAGTGAAAAAATATGTTGAAAATAAAGGATTGGATTATTGCTTTGAGTTCGATTTGTCATATACTTTTGTCAATGCTGCGAATAGTGCAAATGCATCGGGACTCCGGTCTAAAATTGAAGAAGTAATGATAAGTTATCCTTTTTTGCAGTTTGGAACATTTTTAACCAATCACGATCAGCAGAGAATAATGACCACCTTAGGCGGTGATGTTTCCAAAGCCAAGCTTGCTGCCCAATTATTGCTGAGTTTCCCGGGCATTCCCTATCTTTATTACGGCGAGGAGATTGGAACCATTGGACCAAAACCCGATGAAAATATTCGAACTCCGATGCAATGGAATGGAAATGCAAATGCAGGATTTACAGCCGGCTCACCCTGGAGAGCACCTCAAGCCGATTATAAAACCAAGAATATTGCCAGTCAACAACAGGATACCAATTCTTTGTGGAGTACTTATAATAAAATGATCCAAATACGTAACAACGAAATTGTTTTGCGCAGAGGTAATTATGCTTCAATAACGTCAAATGCTTCATCTGCTTATGTTTTTCTTCGTCAATACGAGGATCAAAGTATAATTGTTGCTTCAAATTTGAGTAACACGCCTATCAGTAGTCTGCAAATAACTTTGTCAACCAGTACGTTGGCGGTTGGAGATTATTTGCTTACCGATTTGTTAACCGGTATAACCAACAGTATGAATGTTTCGTCCAATGGTGCAATCTCCGGACAGAACATAGGTGGTTTAACTCCCCTATCAACTGCATTGTATAAATTAGCTAAATTTACAACTACAACAAATCTTGAAATATTTCCTCCCGGAGGATTTTATGAAGGCGGAACAGATGTTACTTTAACTGCAACAGGTATTACCGAACCTATCTCAATTTATTATACCATTGATGGTACTACACCAACATTAAGCTCAACGACAATTGCTTCGGGTGGAAAAGTTGCAATTACAGTAGACAAAACTACGCTGAAAGCTTTTGCAATTGATGGTGAAGGTGTTAAATCTATCATTACCACTAATACATATTACACGGTTCCACCCATCATTTCTACAGGTGGTATTAAGGTACGTTTCCAAAAACCCGATGAATGGACTTCGGTAGGTTTTTATGCCTGGTCATCTGCTTTAGGATCTATTTTAGGATCGTGGCCCGGTATAGCAATAACAGCCGATTCTGACGGATGGTATTCATATACTTTCGACAATTCGATAACTTCGGTGAATATGGTATTTAATAATGAAACCGGAAATAGTCAATCGGTTGATGTAACCGAAATAACGGCAAACACCTGTTACAAAACCAATGGACTTTCGGGCGGAAAATATCTGATTGTAACTACCACTTGCCCCGCTGCATCAGTTTCGACGCCTATCGATCATTCATTGAAAATATATCCGAATCCGGTGATTGATAAACTGATTTTAAGTTCTGACGAAGTGATAACGAAAGTAGAACTCATAACTTTATACGGCTCTGTTATCAAAACTTTCAACAACGAAACCATTTTATCGCTCAATGATATACAAAGTGGGATATATTTGTTGAAAGTAAACTTTGCAAATGGGAAACAGCAAGTGGAACGGATAGTGAAATTATAGTCCCATTGTTTTTTTAAGTATAGCTCCCTTTTTATTTTAATTTTCAACTGATGGTGTCTTTATCTTAAAGTTTTCGATGCTAAACAAAAATGAAGGTTTCACCCTTTTTGCTTATGGTTGCGAAGAGTTTGTAAGTGTAAGTCGGCTTGCAAACTCTTTCCATATTATTATTGAGTTTTCAAAAAAAAGCAATTGTTTAGATTTAACGAACAATCTTTCTATAACTTTTGTTTAAATGACTATCGGCTTTTGCACCCAACGGTTTTTATGAAAATTATTATTTGTAAAACAATTACTAATGGCTCTTTTCTAAAACGAGATTGATTGTTTATGGTAAGTATCGTAAGAGTTTGCCCAGAAGAAATAAAAAAATAGAACGCGGATTTACGCGGATTTAGCGGATTTAAAACGGATTTTTATTCCGACAAGTCGGAATGATGTAAGACCATTAAATCAATATCGTATTAACACGTATCATTATGAAACTTTTACACGAAGAAATCACAGAAAAAATCATTCAATCATACTTTAAAGTTTACAATACATTGGGTTATGGTTTTTTAGAGAAGGTTTATGAAAACGCGATGGCAATTGAACTTCGGAAAAATGGACTTGAAATAAAATGTCAACATCCTATTACTGTATTATATGTGAGTGAAATAGTTGGATAGTATTTTGCAGACATTATTGTAAACGGTATAGTTGTAATAGAGTTAAAAGCAGTAAAAGAAAACTGGTTATCTGCTTAGAGCAAGTTGTTAATAAATAAAATTATTTTTTTAACTCTTTTGAACGCAAAGTCGCTAAGGCACAAAGTCGCCACGAAGAATTTACTATAAAATATAGCTAAGCATCTTATTCACTTAATGT
>JAURYY010000347.1 GCA_030653695.1 Paludibacter sp.
CAAGATTGAAGCCCACTTGAGTAAGAACGAAGTAAAACTAAAACCTGCCGACAAAACAAAATTGCTGAGTGCCGAGCATTGGAAAAAGCAATTGGAATTGATGCAAGCGGCTCAAAAGATTGCCGATAAAGTGGGCAACAAGCAGTTTGACGACTACAACACCTTTGTGCCTTTGCTTAACAAAACCATTAAGGAATTAAAGTTAGACATTGATGTTAAAGGTGTAAAAAGTATTACAGATGCAATTACTTGGAAAAACGAAGATGCAGAACGGGTAATTAAGAAAACCGAAAAAGACGGAACGATAACTTACGAAGCAGACAGCGATTTGCGTGACTCAGAAAATGTGCCACTTGACCAAGACATACACGAATATTTTGAACGGGAAGTATTGCAACACATTCCCGATGCTTGGATTGACGAAAGCAAAACCGTGAAAGGCTACGAAATTTCGTTTACCCGATATTTCTACAACTATGTGCCACCACGCAGCATTGAAGAAATTACTGCAGAAATTTTTGAATTAGAAAAAGAAACCGAAGGTATCTTAAACGAAATAGTAAACGATTAATGGCTAAACTGACTTTCAATAAATTAAAAAGCACAGATGCAATTTGGCTTCCACAAGTTCCCGAACATTGGGAATTAGTTAAAGTGCGTCATTTATTCAAAGAAAGCACTAAGAAAGGTTTCCCTAATGAAACGCTTTTAGTGGCTTCGCAAGAACACGGAGTTGTTTCAAAAGATGCTTATGGCAAGCGAACAGTTGAAGCGACAAAAGACCTACAAAATCTAAAATTGGTTGAGCAAGGCGATTTTGTAATCAGTTTGAGAAGTTTTCAGGGCGGCATTGAAGTAGCACACGAAAGAGGAATTATCAGCCCTGCCTACACAGTAATGAAAGAGACAAGGCAAATAGAAAAACATTATTTCAAAAACCTTTTCAAATCACCGCCTTTTATATCATTGATGACACTTTGCGTAAAAGGAATTAGGGAAGGGCAAAATATTGATTACCCAACTTTCAAAAATGAATATTTGCCATTTCCACCCTTAGACGAACAAAAAGCTATCGCAACCTACTTAGACAAAAAGAATTACGAAATAGACAAGTTTATTCGGAATAAGGTAAGGCTGGTGGAGTTGTTGGAGGAGAGAAAGAAGAAAGTAATTTCTAAAAACATTTCTCAATGGTTGCACTCTGATTTAAAAGATAGTGGTATTTCTTGGATTGGTAAAATACCAACACACTGGAATGTTCTAAACTTGAAATATTTATTAAAAAACAAATTGAAGTATGGTGCAAATGAAGAAGCGAAAGACGCTAATCCAGAACATCCAAGATACATTAGAATAACCGACTTTGGTTTTGATGGCAAATTAAGTGATGATACATTTCGTTCATTACCATTAACAAAAGCAAAAGAATATTTACTAAGTGAAGGAGATATTTTATTTGCAAGAAGTGGTGCAACTGTTGGTAAGACATTTCAATTCAAAGAATACGATGGTTTGGCTTGTTTCGCTGGTTACTTGATAAAGGCTTCGCCAAATGATAAGAAGATTTTAAGCGACTTCCTTTATTTATATACACAATCAAGTTTATTTGAAGAATGGAAAAATAGAATTTTTGACAAAGCAACAATTGAAAATATTGGTGCAGACAAATATGCAGTATTAAAAGTTATTGTTCCACCTATTAATGAACAAGCACAAATAATTGCTTTTGTTCAAAATGAAAGTTTAGAAATCAATCTTGCAATTTCCAAAGCCCGCAAAGAAATATCATCTATCAAAGAATATCGTGAAGCCTTAATCACAGATTTGGTTACTGGCAAACGGTGTCTGCCCAATGATTTGGGGTGATGTAAGAGATTATGATGATATAAAAATATTAATTTTGTATAAAGTGCAAAAATAAAAAAGCCGTGGAAAAAAAAGATGCCATCAGAATATTTGAAGATAAAAAAGTAAGAACCCTTTGGGATGCTGAAAAGGAGAAATGGTATTTTTCGATTATTGATGTAGTTGAAATACTGACCGAAAGCCCAAATCCAAGAAAATACTGGAGTGTGCTAAAAACAAGGTTAAAGGCCGAGGGAAGTCAGTTGGCTACAAATTGTAGTCAACTGAAAATGCAATCGGCTGATGGCAAATACTACCTTACCGATGTTGCCGATACAGAGCAACTGTTCCGGCTCATTCAGTCCATACCTTCGCCAAAGGCTGAACCTTTTAAACTGTGGCTGGCACAGGTTGCTGCCGAAAGGCTGGACGAAATGCAAGACCCTGAACTGTCTATTGACAGGGCTTTAGCACAATACCTGCACCTGGGTTATTCAGAAAACTGGATTAACCAGCGGCTGAAAAGCATCGAAATTCGCAAAGAGTTAACGGATGAATGGAAAAAAAGAGGATTAAAAGAAGGCGTTCAGTTTGCAACCCTCACCGACATAATTACCAAAGCCTGGGCAGATAAAACAACCAAAGAATATAAAATCCTGAAAGGCTTGAAAAAAGAAAACCTTCGGGATAATATGACGAACACCGAATTGATTTTAAATATGCTTGCCGAGGCATCTACCAAAGATATTTCGCAAGCTGTAAATCCAGAAACATTCGAAGAAAGTAAAAAAGTGGCACAGCAAGGCGGCAAGGTAGCCAAAGTTGCAAGGCAGGAATTGGAAGCGCGTACAGGCAAAAAAGTAGTTACCGCATTGAATGTCAAATCAGCTTTGCAATTAAAAAACGATAATCAAGAAAAACCAACCAAGTAATCATAATTCATACAAATGCCATTGCAATTTACAGATACATCAGAAAGAGGTTTTCAAAAGTTCATTACCAATTTTTTGGTAACGGAACATAAATTTATTGAAACCACACCCACCGAATTTGACCGTGAGTTTTGCATCAATACCAAACAGGTTTTGGCATTTATAGAGGCAACCCAAAAAGAAGCCTACGAGATGATTCAGAAAAAAGGCGAACGTAGTTTTTTAGTTCGTTTGGATGAAAAAATAAAAGAATTGGGCGTTATTGAAGTACTTCGCAAAGGCGTAAAACATTTCGATAAAACCATCAAGTTGTTTTACCGCAAGCCATCATCAACCTACAACGCTAAAGATGCTGCCCGTTATGCTGCCAATGTGTTTTCAGTAACACAGGAATTGAAATACAGCCTGAGCCACGAAAACCGTTTGGACTTAACCGCTTTTGTAAATGGCATTCCTGTAATTACTTGTGAGTTAAAAAATCCGTTAAGCGGACAATATGTGCAAAACGGTATTCGCCAATACCAAAACGACCGTGACCCAAAAGAGAAAATGTTTTCGTTTGCCCGTTGTATGGTTCACTTTGCAGCCGACACAGAGCAGGTATTTATGTGTTCGGAATTGAAAGGCAAAGCATCTTTCTTTATTCCTTTCAATAAAGGCTTGAATGATGGCAAAGCCACACCACCTTTTGGTGCAGGTAATCCAGTAAACCCGAACGGTCTAAAAACAAATTATTTGTGGGAAGAAGTATTGAGCAAAGATTCACTGGCAAACATTATAGACAAGTTTGCCCAAGTAATAGAAGAAACAGACGAGGACACTGGCAAGAAGAAAAAGAAAATGATTTTCCCCCGTTATCATCAACTAACATCGGTAAAACAAATATTGGCACACGCCAAAGAAAACGGTATTGGACAAAAATATTTAATCCAACATTCGGCAGGTTCGGGCAAATCAAAATCCATTGCCTGGCTTTCGCATCAGTTGCATGGCTTGTTTGACAAAACAGGCACAACCAATATTTTTGATTCTGCAATTGTCATTACCGATAGAACCGTTTTAGATAAACAACTAAGCGATGAAATAAAACAGTTTTCGCCAACGATTGGGATTGTTGCTGCCATTACAAGCGATGGAGCAAGTAAAACAAACAACTTGCGTGAAGCAATTGCAAACAAGAAGAAAGTAATTATTTGCACCATCCAAACTTTTCCGCATTTGCTAAAAGAAATGGAAGACTTGGGAAGTTTGAAGTTTGCTATTATCATTGACGAAGCCCACAGTAGTCAAAGCGGAGAAACATCGGCAAAAATGAATGCCGTATTATCCGACAAAAGTGAAGATGCCGAAGACGAGGACGAACCAACCTTGGAAGACAAAATAAATGCTTTGATTGAAAGTCGCAAGATGATTAAGAACGGTTCTTACTTTGCCTTTACCGCCACACCCAAAAACAAAACATTAGAAACTTTTGGCGTGCCACGCAAATACATCAAGGACGGAGAAGAGAAAACGGCTTTTGATGCATTCCATTTGTATTCGATGAAGCAAGCCATTGAAGAAGAATTTATTCTAGATGTGTTACAGAATTATACTACTTATAGTTCGTTTTATAAACTTATAAAATCAGTAGAAGAAAACCCTGAGTTCGATACCAAGCAAGCACAAAAGAAATTGAGGGCTTATGTAGAAGGACACGAATTTGCCATAGCCGAGAAAGCCAAAATAATGATTGACCATTTTCACCGTGATGTTAAACACTTGATAAATGGGGAAGCCAAAACAATGATTGTTACAAAAAGCATCATTGCAGCCATCAAATACAAACACGCCTTTGACGAATACTTGAAAGAAATTAAATCTCCTTGGAAAGCGATTGTTGCTTTTTCGGGCAAGAAAGAATATAAGGGTGTTGAGTTTGACGAAACAGGAATGAATAATTTTGAAAGCTACAAAACAGACATTCCTAAAAACTTTAAGAAAAAGCAATATCGTTTTTTAATTGTAGCTAATAAATACCAAACAGGATTTGACCAACCGCTTTTGCATACAATGTATGTGGACAAGAAATTGAGAGATGTGCAAGCTGTGCAAGCGCTTTCACGTCTTAATAGAGCATTGAAACCTTGCAAGAAAGACACATTTGTTTTAGACTTTTATAACAATGCCGAAGAAATAAAAGAAGCGTTTGACCCTTATTTTACTTCAACCATTCTTAGTGAAGAAACAAGTCCGAATAAACTCAACGATTTATTGGACGCATTGGAGAAATTTGAAGTTTACAATGAAGAAGTAGTTAAAGATTTTTTTGTAAAATATTCGGATAATGCAGATAGAACAATTCTTGACCCCATTATAGATTCAGCAGCACACATCTTCAAGTATGATTTAATCATTGACAAGCAAATTGATTTTAAAATCAAGGTAAAATCGTTTTTAAGAACATACAGTTATTTAGCCAAACTACTTGATTTCAATAATCTCTATTGGGAGCAGCTTTGGTGGTATTTGAAATACTTATTGCCTAAACTTACCATTGACGAAAACGAAGACTTGGCACAAGGCATCATTGAGTCAATTGATATGGACAGCTACCGTCCTGCCAAGCAAGGTACAGAAAGTATATTAATGGATGATGACCCAGGTTTTGTTACACCAATTCCTGTAAATGTTGGTGGTGGTAAAGCTGAGCCAGAACTTGACACTTTAGAAAATATCCTTAATGCATTCAATCAGCGTTTTGGTGATATTGATTGGACAGACAAAGACAAGGTGAATGAAATTTTGACACAACAAATTCCTGCGGATATGAAAAAAGATTTGCGGACAATGGATGCTATTACAACATCACCAGACAAACAAAATGCAAAAATATCATCAGACAATAAAGTAGAAGAATTAATGCAAAAGTATTTGTTTACACAGACCGAAATATTTAAAAAATTCTCGACAGACCAAGACTTTCAAAGGAGATACAAAGAATTTATTTTTGATACATTATGGCAACAAGGACAACAACCAAGAATAAATCCCTGACCCAATTGCAAGCACATTGCCAAAGCCCCACGAGCCAATGCTCCAACCAAAGCTTTGTCAAAGAGCTTGCAAAGCCAACGCACCGCCGACAGAAACGACGTAGCAAATTGATAGAAAAAATGATAGGAAACAAAGAACACCAGCCCCTAACAAGCGGTATAAAACATAAGGGTTTCAGTGGGTATTCGAGCGTTGTAGCCCGCTTCAACTTTTCGTGCAACTACGACAGGAAAGTCGCCCGCAATGTAGCCACTTCTCATAGCCTCGGTCGTTAACGTTCATTGTAAGAAAAAAAACCAAACTGACAGAACAGAATCAAAGTCAATGGCAAAACAAAAAGTTGAAACAGTAAGAGAACTAATTTATTTATCTTACGCAAATCTAGCAATGGCTCATACCGCCATTGACAAGAAACAAGAAAAATACGGCACTTTTAATTTTATGATTAGAGCCAGACTATTCAAAGGACTGAAAGAAGGAACAATGAATATGCGGACAATTTTTGACGATGAAAAAATCAAATTGCAGAGCGGACAAGTTTCAAACGCGTATTTCATGCTTGCCGGAACTACCAATCACATGCAGACTCATTTCGTAAATGGGCTTATTGTGGCTGACTATCTTGATGGTTCTTCGGATACGCTGAAACTGATTAATCCCGAAAATTGGTGTCCTATCGAACAGGATTATTATGTTGATGGCAAAGCATTTAAACTTAAAACTCCACGACCGTATCGTGTGCATTTTAAAACGGGTTTAGTAAGCAATCATCTTGAAAAAGAGTTGGGAATTGAAGGCGTTTATGGCAGAAAAATTGATGGTGGCGCCGGAGTATTGCTCGATATGCCGCTTGATAAAAACAAAAAATTACGTAAAATTTATGTCGAAACCATAGCAAACGATGTGATAATCGGCTTAATGTCATTAACTTTGCAGCGATAGTATTTATTTAGTGAAATTTGAAATATAATAATACTGTTTGTCAAACGTTTAATTTGTGTTTTAAAGATAAATTTATTATGTTGAAAATCAGATTCAGAATATTGTTTGCTGTACTGCTTCTTCAAGCAGGAATAGTAACACATGCGCAGGGAAATTTACCCTACCGCGATGATAAATTCTTTCATTTCGGGTTTTCGCTGGGTACAAATTTTATGGATTTTGGCATTGGAGCCAATCCGGGCGACAGCGTTAATGTTTCGTACCTAAAACCGGGTTTTTCGGTAGGAATAATCACTGATTTGCGATTAAACAGGTATTTAAATTTACGTTTTACACCCACATTGAATATAGGGGAGCGTGATTTGGTTTATCTTTTCGATGGAAAACAAGATGTTGTAACAGTGCCGTCAATTCCAATATGTATTCCATTATACTTAAAATACAGTTCTGAAAGATATGGGAATTTGCGTCCGTATCTGATTGGAGGTGGAGGCATGTATGTTGATTTGGGACAGAACAAAGATAAACCGGTTTATCTGAACACGCTTGACTTTTATACCGAATTTGGTGTGGGATGTGATATTTATTTTTCCTTCTTTAAGTTAGCTCCCGAATTGAAATTTGCCATCGGATACAACGATTTATTTGTGCCGATAAGCCAACGGCAGGGAGGTCAACTTTCGCCTGCCGATGAGAAATTTTCGAATGCACTTTCAAAACTTACTTCGCGGGTGCTTACATTGACATTTAATTTTGAATAAATGTTTTTTTCAAGCAATGGTTAAAAAAACTGTGATTATTACAGTTTTTCAATTTTAGTAATTATTTCATTCATTGCACTTTGCCAGTCAGCATATATTTTTTTGTAATATAACCTGACTATTTTTTTGTTGTTTTTTCCATCGGGGCGGATGATGCGCAAAACAAATTCACGGTTCAAATTGACGGCTTCAGTTACAAGTTTTTCCACCTTTTGGTCTTCGATGTTTTTTTTCATCAGGCAATGGAAATAAATATCGGTAATTAATTCGGATGTAACGAATTTAATGGTTTTTTTAAGTCTTCTGCGGCTTGCCATAAGATGCTTGTTTAATAATTAATGGTACAAATATATACATTTATTGTGAGAAAACTCACTTTTGCCTGCTCGTTTAAAAGTAATTTTTTCATTTTAATACACAAAATCAATGTAATTTGGATTATGCGACGTTTAACACAATATTTTTCATTCTTCTCCATCATTGCCATTGTAGGCAGTATTTTTTTTACCTCTTGCGATGATGAAATATTTTCGGCAAAACCCGAAAATAAACTTGCATTTTCAACTGATACCCTGTCTTTCGATACTGTATTTACCACAATAGGCAGTACTACCGAAAAAATACTGATTTATAATAAAAATCGTCAGGCTTTAAAAATAAGTTCGATAAAAATTGCCGGAGGAAAAAATTCCTCTTTCCGTATGAATGTCGATGGTTCGATAAATGCAGATAATACATTTGAGAACATCGAAATTCCGGCTAAGGACAGTATTTATATTTTTGTAGAAGTAACTATTGATCCCAATAATTCAAATTCGCCTGTTTTGATCGACGATTCGATTGTTTTTATCACTAACGGTAATCGACAGCGTATCAGACTCGAAGCTTTCGGGCAGAATATGATATTGATGAAGAATAAATTAATTGTTAACGACACAGTTTTAACCGCCGAAAAACCTTACCTTATTAAAGGGTTTCTTGCGCTTGATTCGGCAAAAACACTTACCTTACTACCTGGGTGTAAATTGTATTTTCACAACAATTCCAATTTAGTAATTTACGGAAACTTAAAAGCAGAAGGAACGTTTGAAAAACCGATTGAGTTGCGCGGCGACAGGTTGGATAAAATTAAATTTGTCGATCCGGTGCCGTACAATTATGTGGCAGGTCAGTGGGGTGGAGTGTATTTGTTATGGAAAGGAGCAAATCATCTGTTGCGTCATGTGAACATTACAAGCGGCTATGTGGGTATATATTTTAACAATTCCGACCGCGAAACGCTGCCCCATCTTGAAATTTCGCATTGCAGATTACATAATTTTGTGTTTTACGGATTGGTTGCACAGAATGGAAATGTGAAGGTAACCAATACCGAAATTTCGAACACAGGCAGTTTTTCGGTTTATCTGAATGGCGGAAAACACACCTTTATTCATGCAACAATAGCCAATTATTATAACAATAATTCTGCTGAACCAACTTCACGTGACAAAAATCCGGCAGTTATGATTATGAATTTGAATCGCAGTGCGCGCATGGAAACTATTTTTCAGAATTGTATCATTACAGGAACGCTCGAAAATGAACTGAGTATTGCATCTCGGTTTACTGAACAATATAAGGGAACTTTCACCAATTGTTTTATCCGAAAACCAAAACCTGTTGAATTGGCTCAATTTAAAGAGATAAGATGGTTTGAAAAAAATGATACAATTGTTTTCAAACAAGCTCGTTACGATTATAAAAAAGGTACTTATTTCAATTTTGTGCCTGACTCGGTTTCGCCTGCACGAGGATTGGCAAACACCGTAATTTCAGCTGAATATCCAATTGATTTGAATGGAAACTCAAGGCTCGAAGATAATTCGCCCGATGCCGGAGCTTATGAGTGGAAACCCACTAAAAAATGATCAATTAACAAGAAGTCCTGAAAATAAACATTTAATTTTCAGGACTTTTCTTTTTTACATTTTAATTATTTTAAATTTCTCAGCACCCACCACTACAATATAGATTCCGCGCTGTAAATGATTTACATAAATTGTTTCTTTGTCCGAATTACAAACACGGTTCATAAGCATTTTTCCTGTTAAATCAATTAGCTGCACTTGTTTTTCGTCGGCATTAGCAACAATAAAATAGTCGGAAACCATTGTCGGATAAATGAGCAGTCCAATTTCGGTGCTGTCAACTTTGGTGTTATTTCCGTTGGTCAAATTACAGGTTGGTGTCTGAATTCTCCAGTTTTTACTTCCATCCGGAACCCGCGCATAACTCATATTTTGATTCATCACAGGGAATGAAACCGGTTTTCCGCATCTTTCCGAAGCCCATATTTTACCGTTATTGGTAGTACCCGGACTGAACTGCTCAAATAATACCCATTCGGTTGCTCCGTTTGTTTTTCTTCCGTAAGATATATTCCGGTATTGGGGTGGATAGGTAACACTGTCGATAATTTGAGCCGAAGCATTTAGTAAAAAAAGTTTTCCGCCTTCGGGTTCAAGTTTGAAATTGGCATGACCCGGACGGTCATCTCTTTCAAAATACAAAATGCTATATCCGCCTGCTGGAATGATTTTCGAACCCGGTGTCCATTTTTTTGGCTCTGAAAGTAAATCGGTGAAATAATAAACTGATTGATTGTATGAAGTTGTAGCACTTTTGTTGTAAATTTCGACCCACATACTGTAATTGTACGCATCATCTAATACCGCCGAAACGTTATTGGTCATTAACACATTTATAATCAATTGTGTATAA
Organism: Paludibacter sp.; assembly: GCA_030653695.1. Taxonomy (GTDB): domain Bacteria; phylum Bacteroidota; class Bacteroidia; order Bacteroidales; family Paludibacteraceae; genus Paludibacter. Next base: position 10,280 of record JAURYY010000347.1, read on the forward strand.
GCTGATTGAGATATGAAAAGCAATATTGAAAAGATGATTTTTTTCATTGTAAAATAAGAGAAAAATATGTTTAATATATTCAGGCTTCAAAATTTTAAAATAAATGGTAAATGATTCGTTATTGTAAAAAAATAGTTGCATTTAACAACCAATAAAGTTGAATTTTCGTTCAATTTTTTTTCATATTGTAACTTATTAAGCGAAAATTATGGTAACACGGGTTAATTTTTTACTTTTGCAATTGAAATGAATGAAATTGTTGTAATATGAATAAATTTCTTGTTTTCGTTATCGTTGTTTTTTTGCAATTAAATATATTTGCACAAGAAGCCGAAAAGCGTTGTTTTAAGGTGTTGTGTTACAATGTAGAAAACTATTTTGATTGCATTGATGACACGTTGACCAATGACAGTGAGTATTTGCCGGGAGGGATAAGGGCATGGAACAATGAGAAATATAGAGCCAAGCAAGCTAATATTGCCAAAGTAATCACCGCCGTTGGTGGGTGGGATGCTCCCGCTTTGGTGGGACTCTGCGAAATTGAAAGCAGAAAATGCTTGATAGATTTAACAAGATTCTCAGGATTAAAAAATCTTGGATATAAATTTGTACATTACGAATCGCCCGATGCACGGGGTGTTGATGTTGCTTTGTTGTACCAGCCGCACATGTTTAAACCCATTCATAACGAAGCAATACGCATAAAATTTCCCACAGCGCCGCAAAGTACCACCCGCGATATACTTTTTGTTTCGGGCGTACTGCCCACCCATGATACCTTACATGTGTTTGTATGTCATTTTCCATCGCGTTTGAGTGGTGAACTCGAGTCGGAGGAAAGAAGATGGCATGTTGCTGCGATTCTCCGGTTGAAAATTGATAGTATATTTGCAGCAAACAACAAACCCAATATTCTGATTATGGGCGATTTTAACGATTATCCGACCAACAACAGTATGCTCAAAGTGCTCAAAGCCCTACCTCCCGAAAAAGAGGTTCAGCCCGGAAAATTGTACAATTTAATGTTTTCGATGCATTTAAAAGGTAAAGGCTCTCATAAACATCAAGGCGAATGGGGTGCACTCGATCAAATTATTGTTTCGGGCAATTTGCTCCATCCGGCAAGTAAAATGTTTACATTAGCCGAAGATGCGCATGTTTTTGATGCAGATTTTTTATTGGTAGCCGATGAAAAATTTCTGGGCAAACAACCATTCAGAACATATATTGGAATGAAATATACAGGCGGGTTTGCAGATCATTTGCCGGTGTATGTCGATTTTTGGTACTGATATTAAGCAAGGGGGCATGCTCCCTTGTAAGAACAAAGACAAAAGAAAATGAAAAAAAAAATTGACATCCAACTATTTATTCCCTGTTATATCGACCAATTATATCCCGAAACCGGATTTAATGTGATTAAAATTCTCGAAAAAGCAGGTTGTACTGTTCACTACAACCCTGAACAAACCTGCTGCGGACAACCGGCTTTTAATAGTGGTTACTGGAGTGAAACTGCAGCACTTGCCGAAAAATTTTTGAACGATTTTCCGGCGGGAATGCCTGTGGTTTCTCCTTCGGCGTCATGCACCGGTTTTATCAGTCATCATTATCATAAGGTTCTAAAGGATAGGAATGATTTGATGGAAAAATTTGCTTTGTTGAAGCCTCAAATATACGAAATGACTGATTTTCTAATCAATGTGTTACAAGTTGAAAATCTTGGAGCTAAATTTTCGCATAGTGTTACATTCCACGATTCGTGTTCCGCACTTCGGGAATATGGCATCAAAGATGAACCGAGAAAACTATTAGCAAATGTAGAAGGACTTGAGTTGGTTGAAATGAACGAAAGTGATACCTGCTGCGGCTTTGGCGGAACATTTGCCGTGAAAAACCCACATATATCAACTGCTATGGCCGAAAATAAAGTAAGAAATGCAATAGAAACCGGAGCCGAATTCATAGTCAGTACCGAAGCTTCGTGTTTGATGAACATAAATGGCTATTGCGCAAAAAATAAACTACCACTCAAAGGAATCCATCTGGCGGATATACTGGCAAGCGGATATTGAAAAAAAATGGGTATCGATTCTTTTTTTGATATACATTGAGCGCAAAAAAAAAGAGGTCTAATTTTTTAGCCCCCTTTTTTAATTATCCATTATCATCCCGATTCCCGATAGCTATCGGGACGGGACAATTATTCATTATTCTTAAACATGTGTTACAAACAAAGGAATATCCGAATATAATACCATTTTATATGCCATGCCGGGGTTGAATAACCTTGAAAGCAAACGCCGCCTGCGTGTATTAAAAGCCAGTACATCAATGTTTTTTTCTTTCATGTATTCTTCAATAATTTCGGGTGAATACGAATTGCCAAGCAGCGCATAATGTGTTCGAATGGTGGGGTAGTGGTTTGAGAAATAAGATTTTATTCCGCCCAGCATTACTTCGTCCCAAGCTTCATTTTTTTCGGATGCATGAATAAAAAATATTTCGAGCTTGCCCGAATTAAACAATGAAATAGTTCTGTCGATAGCAATCAAATCTTTTTGATCGAAATTGGTCAGAAATGCAACACGTTGTATTTCTTCGGGCGTCTTGAGTTGCATTTGCACAGGTACTGCAAAAACAGGCGAAACGCATGATTCCATTACTTCGGCAGTAACGCTTCCGATGACTTCATTGTCAATTTTCTTACCGCGTGTTCCCATAATAACAAGTGCGGGATTATTTTTCTTGCAATAATCTAATATCTGATCTTCGGGAACTCCTTCTTTTAATTCGAAACGGAAAGGAATATTAGGCAATTCTCCATTGACAATACGCTTTTTAATATTATTTCCTAACAATTCCATTTCGTTGTTTGCAGTACTGATAATGCGTCGGAGCAGTTCGCTGTCGCTGATGCTGTAGGTGCTTACATCGTTGTTCATCGAAATAGTGAAAGCCGGACTGAAATAGGCATAAAGAAAAACCACTTCTACAGCCAAAATATCGGCAAAATAAAAGCCAAAATCAATCATTTTTGGTATCTGATCGCCGAAATCGATAGGGATAAGTACATGACTGACTGTTGTTACATCTTTTTTTTCTTCCCATGCACTTTCCATGTCTTCAACTATTTTCAAGGCACGCGGCAGGTCTTTTTGGTTAATCCGAACCCTGACCCCGACATCCATTCCGGGTTGTTCCAGATTCAAAGAGTGAATAACAGTATCAATGCCGTTTTCTTCCAATACGGACTTAATCATTTGCGCTCTCGTGTAGGTACGAATGGCGAGTGTTACTAACTTGTCTTCCATAACGCTTAAATATTAAAAGGTTTGCAATAAATTTTTTGATAACGGGAATACAGCCAGAAATAGAAATAATATCACAATGCAAAGTTAACATTTTACTCGATTTGTTATCTCAAAAAACATAAAAAACTCGTGTAAATCGAAATTTAGCTATATATTTGCGTGTTAATTAATTTAATGCGTAATATAATGAAACCTGCAGTAAGAAAAGTCTTCATCAATTCAACAATTTTAATCGCTTTATTGTTGTTATGTTTTGTTTATTTTAAATATTATTTTGTTTTTGGAGAGGGAGTTAAAGCCGGTCAGCTGAATTATATTGTTCATAAAGGGTATGTGTTTAAAACTTACGAAGGAAAAGTAATTCAGAGTGGATTTCGCTCTCAAGCTACAGGTACCATTCAATCCTACGAATTTGTTTTTTCGGTCGAAGATAAAGCGGTTGCCGATTCGCTTATGCTTTGCAGCGGGAAGGAAGTTGAACTGCATTATAAAGAATACTTAGGAACTTTACCATGGAGGGGTGTAAATAAATATATTGTTGACAGGATTGTTTCGGTTAAATAATAAATGAATAAAAAATTTTGATTATTTTATTTCAAACAGAGTAATCATCATTTTGTCTAATATTAAAAATTTTATCAATTGCAAACTTCTATAATCATTACAGTATTTAGTGAAATTGAATTTCAATCGCCATCGTCAATCGCCATCATTGCTTTGGTGTTAGGTGTTTTATTGCTCTTTGTGTCGGCACTAATTTCGTCATCGGAGGTGGCTTTTTTTTCGCTCAATCCGCAAACTATTAAAGAAATGCGCGAAAGTGACCAAAAAAAGGATCATAGTATTATTCGTTTGCTTGACAATCCTCACCGATTGCTTGCAACCATTCTGATTGGCAATAATTTTGTCAATGTTGCCATTATTTTACTGTTGACTTATTTCACAAATTCAATTTTTTCCAATTTTGAGAACGTGCTTGTTTTTGGGTTTATATTTCAGACAGTTATCATCAGTTTTTTATTGTTGTTAATAGGTGAAATAACGCCCAAAGTATATGCCACTCAATTTGCTAAAAAAGTGGCTCATTTTACTGTTTCGCCCGTACTTGCACTCGAAAAACTGTTTAATCCCTTTGTGAGTTTATTGGTTAATTCCACATCGATTGTCAATACGCGGCTTGCAAAACACAGTCGTTCGAATATTTCGATGGAGGAATTGTCGCAGGCGCTTGAACTGACCTCGAACCACAAAGATGAAGATACCGATATTCTCGAAGGCATCATCAAATTTGGGAATATTCAGGTGATTAATATCATGACTTCGCGTGTAGATATGGTTGATGTTGATATAAAAACAAATTACAAAAAACTGCTCGAAATTGTTATAAAATCGGGGTATTCGCGCTTACCGGTTTACTCCGGAACACGCGACAATATTAAAGGCGTGTTGTATAGCAAGGATTTGTTGATGCATCTGGATAAACCCGATACATTCCGTTGGCAAAGTTTGGTTCGTCAGGCTTATTATGTGCCCGAAACCAAAATGATAGATGATTTACTCATTGAATTTCAGAAAAACAAGGTACACTTGGCTATAGTTGTGGATGAATATGGCGGAATATCAGGGATGGTTACGCTCGAAGATATTATTGAAGAAATTGTGGGTGATATAAGCGACGAATATGATCAGGATGAATCATTATTCACCAAAATCGACAATCACACGTTTGTGTTTGAAGCCAAAATTCAGCTCAACGATTTTTTTAAAATAGAGGAAATACATGAAGAAGATTTCGTTAAAATTGTAGGTGAAGTGGAAACGTTAGCCGGTCTGATTTTAGAACTAAAAGGAGATATTCCTTCGAAAAACGAAAGAATTGACTACGGGCGATATGTGTTTGAGGTGATGGCTGTGGATAGCCGTAGAATTAAGAAAGTAAAATTGTATCTTAAAGACGATTTTAAAGAAAATGAATAAGTGGCTGATAGAATATAATATACAAAAAGTAATACTGGCAATATTAAGTGTAGCTTTTTTCAACTCGTGTGGCGAAGTAAGTATTCCCCGACCTTATGGTTTTTTCAGGATCGATTTACCTATACACGATTATCAGAGAATTGATACTTTGAATTTGCCATACAGTTTTGATTTATCAACTTCAACGGTATTGGAACAGCGCAACGAACGCGGCGAAAAATACTGGATTGATTTGCATTACCCGGCACTGAATGCCAATATTTATTGCAGTTACAAACCAGTGAAAAATAATTTGACAGCACTGTCCGAAGATGCGCGCCGATTTGTGTATAAGCATACCATAAAAGCCGATGGGATAGGGGAGAAGCTCTTCAACAATAACGAAAAAAATGTGTACGGAATACTTTACGATATAAAAGGAAATACTGCATCATCGGTTCAGTTTGTACTTACCGACAGTTCCAAACACTTTTTTAGAGGAGCATTGTATTTCGATAATGTACCCAATAAGGATTCTATTGCACCGATGGTCGAGTTTATTCGTCAGGATATTGTACGTTTAATGGAGAGTTTCGAGTGGAAGCAATGAAGTTTCAAATACGTACTGAAGATGGATTAAGCATTTTGGTAAAACCAATGACTGAAACCGTAGATGAACTGATTGAAAAACTCGGTAATTTCAATGTTTACAAATCGGACTACTTAAAACTAACCACAGAAAAGCGAAGACTTGAATTTCTAAATATTCGGGTCGGATTTAATGCATTGCTTGGCAAAGATGTTTTAATTATGTATAATGAAAATGGAAAGCCATATATTTCAGATAGCCAATGGAATATAAGTGTTTCGCACAGTAAAAAACTGATTGCCCTTGCAGTGCATCCTTCAAAAACGGTTGGTATTGATGTGGAATATTTTTCGGATAAAGTTCAAAGAATTTATAAACGGTTTTTAAGTCCGATCGAGCAGGAAGAATTGTTTAGCGATAATGATACCGAAAAATTAATGATTGTGTGGTCGGCAAAAGAAGCATTATACAAAATTATTGGTAAAGAGGCAGTTGATTTCGCACAGCAACTTCGGATATTTCCTTTTGAAAAAAAAGAATGCGGCGAAATTGAAGCTGAACATAAGCCTTCACTTAAAAGATTTAATTTAAATTACTCCACCACAAGTGAATACTTAGTTGTTTATTGTTTAGCATAATTTAGAAACTAAAAAAACATGAGAAATTCTATTTTTCGTAATATTTTGCGCCATCGCGAGTTGAATAAAAAAATGTTGGCTGTTTTGCTCGATCCTGATCAATGCAAAGGATTATTATTAATAAATATAGTTTCAAAATTAAAAACTTTCACCCCCGATTTTGTTTTTGTGGGTGGAAGCCACACAGTTTCTTCAACAGATGCATTGATCGAATTTTTAAAAGAAGAAGTTAAAACAGAGATTGTACAGTTTCCGGGCAATGCAGCCCAGTTTTCGACCAAAGCCGATGCCTTGTTATTCCTTTCGTTAATTTCGGGTCGTAATGCCGAGTTCCTCATCGGGCAGCATGTAAACTCGGCAATGGCGGTTAAAAATTCAGGGTTGGAAGTTATTCCCACAGCCTATATTTTGATCGAAGGCGGTAAAAACAGTTCGGTGGAATACATGAGCAATACCCGCCCAATTCCGCACGATAAAGTTGCAATAGTCGTTTCGACAGCTGTTGCCGGAGAATTGCTCGGTATGAAACTTGCCTATCTCGAAGCCGGAAGCGGAGCGCAAAATCCGGTTTCAGTTGAAATGATTCAATCGGTAAGCGAAAATTTATCAATGCCATTGATTGTTGGTGGAGGCATAAAAACCACTAATCAACTCAAAGCCGCTTACAATGCCGGCGCCGATATAGTTGTCGTTGGTAATGCTTTCGAATCGGAACCGGAGAAAATTCAGTTGTTTGTGGAGTTTACAAAAGAATATAATGCAAGTTTGGGTGAATAAGTTGATTTTTTCACATTTTTGCTTGACTACGTGCGTGGATTATGTCGTTGTTCTGTTCTTTTTGAAATTCTCTGCTTGTTCAAAAATCTCAACATATACCTCGTCTCTTTCGACCGGTGGATAACCAAATTCGTCTAACAGCAAAATCAAACCAACTTTCAAAGCTGATTTTATGTCGTCACGTTTATTCCAGTCAGGAAATTTGGCTTGTGCGTCAACCAAATCTTTCACTCTTTTAGCAAGTTCTATTAGCTTATCTTCTGGATAGTTGAAGTCGTATTTTACACATAGGTCTTTCAGAATGTCGTAAAATGCTTTTTCTTCAAAGTCAATGCCGAGCAAATCACCTGCTGAGAATTCTTTGTGTACTTCCCAAATCAAATTGGTAAGTTGTTCGGCCATTTCTTCATATACTTCGCTTCTTAGAATGTCATTTGCATCTCGGTTGTTGTAACGTTCAACAAGGACTTGCATTTTCTTAGTAAAATCAACTCCTTTCACTTTGTTGACTTTCTTCATTTCGCCAATAACTTTAGCAAGTAGCTGTTGAAGCAATTTGATTTTGGTACTTGATTCCATAAATTCTTCATTTTTGAATAACACCCTTCGTTTTTGAAGACATAAAATGACCAGCGAAATTATAATTCCGTGTATAATAGCGGTTTAAGATTATGGCACGTAGGTTGATATATACTCTTCAAATTAATTCCATTTTAAAACGATAAAAAAAATATATAATGAAAAAACTATTTCAATTAACCCTAATAATTTTGACAGTCATTTTATGGGGATGCCAAGATGAGCTAACTGTTCAAACCACTTCAAATGGCGCAAAAGATATGTCAGCACTTAAGGTATCACCTGATTTTGATTGGAGTACAGCCAAAACGATAGAAATTACCATTACTGGACTTCCAACATTATCAAATGTTGAAGCTGTAAAATCCACTCTTACTATTAAAGGTGAAGATAAACTTTTTTACAGTGGTTTTCATGCCATTAATGAAGACTTGGCTTTAAAATTGGTAGTGCCTTCAAACGAAACAAAAATTCAATTGAAATTCGGATCTATTGAAAAAGAAGCTACAATTGAAAACAACAAGGTTACCTTCTCGTTTATACCTACAATTACAGACGAAAAATAAATTATTATGAAAACAATGTGGAACAAATCAATATTAGTAATAGCTTGTTTAATGATATTTTCATTTTATACACAAGCAGTTGTAAGCCTGAACTTTGAGTCGGGAAACAGATCAATAGAACAAGGAAATTGTTGGAAATTTGCTGGAATTGCCTATTCAAATGATGTAGAATTCAGAATAAATGGATTTTGGAGTTTGAGATCCAATCCATTGAATAGCTTGTCTAAAGAAGCTAGCTGGTCGAAAACTCCATGGTTAAAGCCTGCAAGTGGTAACATAACACTTAAAACTCGTCTCGAAAATGATAGTGGAACTACACGCACGATTATTTTTTCGTACATAACGTATGATGCAAATCAAAACAACGTAATAAAAGAAGGAGCCACAACTGTGTTTTACACATACAATTTTCCAAAACCATTTGATGTTTGGGTAAAAGATTTAACGATTCCAATGCCATCCGCCATTGCTAATTCGAACCAGGCATACAAAATTTTAATTACCTGTGTAGGCTCTGGAGGTGCAAGTAGAATATTTATGGACGATATCGCAATACCTGGTGAATACTGGTCTAATCCATCTAATAATTGCTTGCCTTTAGCAACAATCATAGATACTGACAAAGATGGTGTGCAAGATGCCGATGATGCTTATCCAAATGATGCTACACGAGCTTACAATAATTATTATCCTTCTGATAAGGTATTCGGGACATTAGCATTTGAAGACAATTGGCCAGGCAAGGGCGACTACGATATGAACGATGTTGTGGTAGATTACAAAATGAACCGAGTTACAAATGTTGAAAATAATATAGTTGAAGTTGTTGCCAACTTTGTGGTTCGTGCTTCTGGTGCCAATAATAAAAACGCTTTTGGATTTCAATTGGATGGCATAGCTCCTGAAATTATTCAAGGAGTGAAAGGCACCAAAATTGGTTACACTGCTGATTTATTCAAATATAAAAACAATGGTTTAGAAGAAAATCAAGAGTTTGCCAACTGTATTGTTTTCGATAATTTCTTTTCGGTAATGAAACCCGCAGGTGGCGGAGTCATTGGTGCAAATGTTGAAAAAGAAGGAAAGTTCGTTCCTCATGTTGAAATTACTGTTACAATGACATTTGCAAAGAAAATCTCAATAAAGGAATTGACTACCGATAAGTTTAATTTTTATATTGTTTCTAATGTGGACAAAAAAGAACGCGGACGTGAAATTCATATGCCTGATGCGGTTCCAACTTCACTTGTGAACAAAGAATTATTTGGCACTTACGATGATAGTTCAACGGGATCTCATTATTATCGCACTAAAAATAATTTACCTTGGGCAATAAATGTTTTGCAGGGATTTGAGTATCCTGTAGAAAAAGTATCCATCGAAAAAGCTTATAACTATTTTATTAAATGGGCTGAAAGTAGTGGGAAACAATATAAAAATTGGTTTGAAAACGTTCAAGGTTATAGAAATCCTGAATATATCTATTCCAGATAAACCTTGTTGACAGACCAATAGCTTATTGATATCCTATTGAGTTTGGATTTGTCAAATTTCGAGATTAATAGAGAAGCTTCACAATATAGATAAAATCTGCAATGTGAAGCTTCCCTTTTTATTCAACCTTTATATCAGCTGTAATTGTATTTATACCAAAAATCGATTTAGCGCTTGCAACAATTTATCGGGTTCTATTGGCTTGGTCAAAAAATCGTTCATTCCGGCAATGATGCACTTTTCTCGTTCTTCAAGTAGAGCCCCTGCAGTTAACGCAATTATTGGTACACGTTTTTTAGTACCATCTTCCAGTTCGCGGATAACTAAAGTTGCTTCAACACCATCCATTTCAGGCATCTGCATATCCATCAAAATAATATCAGGCTTGTCATTTTGCCACATAGTTACAGCTTCATTTCCATTTGTAGCTTCAATAATTCTGGCATGTGGCAATAATTTTCCGATAAGGAATTTGACCAATAACATATTCATTGCTACATCCTCGGCTATCAATATGGTGGTTGCAACCTTAGTTTTGGCAATTGCCAAAGTATTTTCTACTAAATTTATCGTTTCATTAGGCCTTTTTATATTACACAGGTAGTTGTATAGCTCATGGGCCTTTACAGGTTTGTTTAATCTAAACCGAACACCAAGTTCATCACATTTTTTATGCAGTTCAGCATCATCGGATGATGAATGTAGCAGGATGATAGGTAGTTTCTCTGGCGTGTATTTTAATCTTTCACGTATTAACTTTATTGTTTCCAACCCATCAATATAAGGCATGTGATAATCGCATATAATAACATCGAAAGACGCTGCGGTTTCTAATATCTTAATAGCGGTCAATCCATTATCGCAACTCACACATTCTATCCCCCAATTTGCCATGGTATGTTCAAGGATAATACGGTTGTTCTCGTTGTCGTCGATCACAAAACAGCGTTTTACAGATTGTATGGCAGCAACATCCATCTTTTCTCCATGCTCTACTTCTGTTACAATGTCAAAATAAAAAGTAGCTCCCTCGCCCAACTCACTAGCTATATTTATTCCACTGTCCATTTTTTTTGCAATCATTTGCGAAATGACCAATCCAAGTCCGGTACCGCCATATTTGCGGGTAATGGAAGTATCTGCTTGACTAAATACCTTAAATAATTTTGTTTGTTGTTCTTCAGTAATCCCAATACCAGTATCGCGCACCGAAAAACTCAACCGACCTTGCATGTTATCCATTTCCTCATAACTTACCTTAAGTTCTATTTCACCTTTCTGTGTGAATTTGACGGCATTTCCCATCAGATTGACAAGAATCTGCTTCAGCCTTACTGGATCTACTGAGGCGTAACGAGGCATATTTGCATCAATATTGAGCAGCACCTCCAGATTTTTTTTATCCGCTGCATATTTTATGATGTCTACACTCTGACCCAATAGCTCTATTAAATCAGTTTTGATCATCTCCAAATCCATCATAGCAGTAGGTTATAGGGTTAATTCAAAACAAGCCACTCAGTTTCGTATTTGGGCTACTCAAACCCTTAGAGAATTTATTGTTAAGGGCTTTGTGTTGAATGATGAAATGCTAAAAAACGGTAAGGCTTTTGGCAAAGATTACTTTAATGAGTTGCTTGAACGCATTCGTGAAATCCGTACCAGTGAACGCAGATTATATCAAAAACTCGGTGATATTTTTGAGCAATGTAGTGCCGATTACTCTCGAAATGCGGAGGAAACAAAGCTATTTTATAAAATGGTACAAAACAAACTGCATTTTGCGATAACAGGCAAAACAGCGATGAACACCCTTGCCTTGAGCTAATGGTTGGCAAGGTTCGACTGAGCTCACGCCGAAGTCTGATAGCCCCCATAACGGACTTACACCGTCAAATGTACTCGCCATGCTCGGCGCACAAAAAAACCGATCCTTATGAAGCGGCTTAATTCGTGGATATTTAGCTTTAAATCCAGTGACCCCGTCGGGATTCTAACCCGAGACCTTCAGAACCGGAATCTGACGTTCTATACAGCTGAACTACGGAGCCTTGTTTTTTTTTGCAGGTGCAAAGTTAACAATTTATTCCAATTTCTGAAGGGGGTTGAAGTACTTATTTCCTAAAAAAAATTGTAACAATAAAATTATCTTCTGTTTAAAAAAATCATGATGTAATACACCAATGTAGCAAGTGACCCAAGTGCAGCAACAATATAAGTGTAAGCTGCAGCTTTTAACGCATCTCTTGCAGGTCCGTTTGTTTCGTAGTTTGTAATTCCTGCATTGCTTAACCATGCCAACGCTCTGGCACTTGCGTTAATTTCGACCGGTAAAGTAATGATACTAAATAGAGTTGTTATTGCAAAAAGAACAATTCCAGCTAAAAGTAATTGTGGAAAACTATTTACAAGTAAAATACCTGCCAGCAGAACCCATTGCATCCAGTTCGAAGCAAAACTTACCACCGGAACTAATTTGGAACGCATGGTGAGCGGTGCATAAGCTGTGGCGTGTTGTAAAGCATGTCCACATTCGTGGGCGGCTACTGCTGCTGCTGCCACACTATTCGAGTTATAAACACCTTCGCTCAGATTTACTGTCTTTGTCAGTGGATTGTAATGATCGGTTAACTGACCGGGAGTAGAAATGACAGATACATCAAAAATGCCGTTTTCACGTAACATTTTCTCTGCCACATTTTTGCCTGTTAACCCATGAGCAATCGGAATTTTTGAATAACGCTTGAATTTCGATTTCAGACTACTTGATACAATCCAGCTTAACAATGCGAAAAATCCGAAAATAATATAAATACCTAACATAATTGTTTTGTTTTTATGAATTTAATACTGCTTCTTTTCTCTCAAATTTCTTGCCAAAGGACAAATTGTCAGTTTTTATCAAAATATTGAATTGTAGCAAACCAATTAACCAATTCCCCAACAATGGGGCATGCCCCATTGCTAAATCCACAAATCAAAAAGCGTCGATAATAGCTTTGAAGTCAGCCACATTCAACGAAGCACCGCCAATCAGTCCGCCGTCAATATCGGGTTGTGAAAACAATTCTGCCGCATTTTTAGCATTGCAGCTACCGCCGTAAAGAATAGAAGTTTCGTCAGCTATTTCGTGTCCGAATTGAGTTGCAATCAATCCGCGAATAAAAGCCAGCATTTCCTGAGCTTGTTCAGTCGAAGCAGTTATGCCTGTGCCGATTGCCCAAATTGGCTCATAAGCAATCACTATTTTTTTGAAATCGTCAGCACTCAGGTTGAACACTGTTTCTTCCAATTGATTTTTTACGTAAGTATTCTGTTCGTTTGCATTACGTACTTCTAACGCTTCGCCGCAGCAATAAATCGGAGTAAGTCCGTTTGCAAGTGCCAAAGCTACTTTGCTATTCAGTTTTTCACTGGTTTCGCCATAATATTCGCGACGTTCTGAATGACCAAGAATTACATACTCGGCACCGGTCGATTTTATCATCGAAGCGCTAATTTCGCCGGTGTATGCTCCCGATTCTTTATCAGCACAGTTTTGCGCGGCTACGCCTATTTTATTGGTGTCGATGGCTTCTGCCACACTTGCCAAATGAATGAACGGAGTTCCGATTACTACATCACAATTGGGTTGTGCGCCGGCTAATGCAGCGTTCAGTTCAATTGCCAATGCTAACCCTTCGGGCAGGGTCTTGTTCATTTTCCAGTTTCCTGCAACAATGTTTTTTTTCATTTTCTTATATTTTTAAATATTTATGTTATACACCCTATTTATCATTTACCATTAACCTCCCGATAGCTATCGGGATCATTAACCATTCACTATTTACTATTTACTATTTACCATTAACCATTAACCATTTATCATTCACCATTTATCATTTCGCTTCTCACTCCTAATCAAAAGTCTCTCCAATTCCATTTTTTTGTAATGTTTCCGTTTTTAATAAGCATCAATCCGGGATTAGCACGTATCATGGTTTTGAGTGTTATCGGGTCTGTTTTACAAAGCGGAAAAGTAACGCCGGTTTTTTCTCTGAATGTAGCAATGTGATCATCAGTTGAACCGGTGAGAGCATAAAATAGGGTAGTGGTGTTTTTGTATTTCGTATAAATTTTTTCTGCTTTTTGTGCGCCTTTGACTGATGTTTTGTTCAGGTCGTACATAATCAACAAGTAAGTAAAACCCTCGTAATAAATCACATCTTCGGTAATGTCATCGTATCGTGCATCAATAATTGAGAAATTATGGATTGGAGCTTTGTAACCTTCTGATATCAGTACGGTTTTCTGATCAACAAAAGTCCATGTTGAATCTCCTTTGGGATAATTTTCGAGTGTAAATTCCTGTTGAACTCCATTTTTATCATAAATAAAAGTAGTATTGTATTTGTCGGAAATAGCATCCTCGGGAACATGCATCGCTTCAGGGATATTAGTGCCGATTTTGTACGGAAGAAAATCAATCAAAGGCAAATAATTGAATGAATAAACCGATAAGCCTACACTTGATGCTACGAATACAAAAACAGCCATCCACTCGATATGAGGCAGTAGTGTAGGTTTTTTCTCCCGTGTTGTTATTAACAGAGAGATAGCCAGCGTTATTAAAACTAAGTTTTTATAAAACGTTTGCCAATTGCTTATCACCAGTGCATCGCCAAAGCAACCGCAGTCGGTTACCGGATTATAAATGGCAATATACAGTGTAAGTGGAGTCATTACGAGCATAAAAAGCAATGCAACAAACGAAGTACGTCGCAAGTGAATCATGAACAATAAATTCAGTCCGATGATTAATTCGAGAACGGGCAGTGCGATGGCAGCGGGCAATGCTATAAAAGTCAGGCTTGTAAAAACATTCCCGAAAGCGATAAGATAATCTTCGATTTTATAAGTCAACCCGAGGGGATCGATGAGCTTTACAAATCCGGAAAAAATAAAAACTATAGCTAATAAAATACGGCTGATATGCATTAGCCGGTTTGCAGTATTTTGCCAAAGGGCAGTTTTCTGTGAATTATTTATGTTTTTTAGAAACATTAAATCTGTTTTTTTTGTTTGTAAAATTTTGGTTTTTTCGGGCAGCAAATAAAGCAAAAGTATTTTAATTTGTCAACTCAATGCTTTTATCCTCTTCCATTTTTATCAGACCGAACATCGAGTAATTTATCATATCGAAATAATTAGCATCAATTCCTTCCGAAATCAGCGTTTTGCCCTGATTATCTTCAATTTGTTTGGTGCGATAAATTTTCATCAATATCAAATCGGTGTACGATTCCGTGCGCATCGAACGCCATGCTTCATCGTAATCGTGATTCTTTGCCATCATCAGTTCCTTTGCCTGCTGCATGTATTTGTTGTACAAGCTTAGTCCGTGTTCAAAACTCAAGTCATCGGTTTCTGAATTTCCTAACTCTAACTGTATCAGACCGATAATTCCATAATTGACAATCCCGATTAATTCGGAACGAATGCCTTCGTCGACTTTCGATACGCCTTTGGTTTCGATGCTGCGGATGCGGTTGGCTTTGATATATATCTGATCGGTAACCGATTTCGGGCGTAAAATGCGCCACGAAGCACCGTAATCTTTCATTTTCGTGGTGAAAATATCGCGGCAAATCACGGCTACCTGATCAAATTGCTGGTCGGTATTATTCATAGTGATGTTGTTGTAAATTCAGAGGTGCAAATTTACAATTATTTATTGAAAAAACAGGTTGTTTTTTATTTTCCGTGTCTTAATTCAAGTATAAAAGTTACAATATTTCGAAAGAAAAGGAAATAAAACTATAAAAAAACGGCTAATCACATTTAAAGTAATAAGTCAAAATTGTATTTTGTACTGTACTCTTTAAGCCCCTCTATGGGTTTGGGGTTTAAACAACACCCTGAACGCTTCCTCTACCTTCTTAACCATCACAATTTCAATATTTACTTTTCCCAGATTCAGTGCTTTGATATTAAAATCGGGGATAATCATTTTGGTAAAACCGAGTTTTTCGGCTTCGAGGATGCGCTGTTCGATGCGATTGATAGGACGGATTTCGCCCGAAAGTCCCACTTCGCCGGCTACGCAGACATGTTTTTCGATGGCAATATCCACATTGGACGAAAGTATGGCTGAGATTACAGCTAAATCGATTGCAGGGTCGTTCACTTTAATACCACCGGCAATATTGAGGAATACATCTTTTTGAGCAATTTTAAATCCGGCGCGTTTTTCGAGTACGGCTAATAACATATTCAATCGTCGAAGGTCGAAACCTGTACTCGAACGTTGAGGTGTGCCGTAAGCCGCCGAACTGACCAATGCCTGCACTTCAATCAGAAATGGACGGATACCTTCGATGGCTGAAGCAATGGCTACACCGCTCAGTCCTTCGTGATTTTGCGAGAGCAGTAGTTCCGAAGGATTGCTCACTTCGCGCAATCCGTTTTGCTGCATTTCGAATATGCCGAGTTCCGAAGTGCTTCCGAAGCGGTTTTTGACGGGGCGAAGGATGCGATACATGTAATGTTGGTCACCTTCGAACTGTAACACCGTATCCACAATATGTTCGAGCACTTTAGGTCCGGCAATGCTGCCTTCTTTGTTGATATGACCAATCAGTAAAACAGGAACATTTGAAGTTTTGCAGAATTTGAGCAGATGTGCGGCACATTCGCGTACCTGCGATACTGAGCCGGGTGATGATTCAATCAATTCGGTCGAAACCGTTTGAATGGAGTCGATAATTACCACATCGGGTTGTACGTTTTGTATATGTACAAAAATCTGTTCGAGCGAAGTTTCGCTCACAATAAAGCAATCCGGGTTATCGTATTTCAGTCGTTCGGCACGGAGTTTCAACTGTTTCACGCTTTCTTCTCCCGAAATATAAAGTGTTCGTTTTCCTTTCAGGTTCAGCACAACCTGCAAAACCAAAGTTGACTTACCAATGCCGGGTTCACCGCCTATCAGTACCAATGATCCGGGCACCAATCCGCCACCCAACACCCGATTCAGCTCATTGCTCGAAGTGTCAATGCGACTTTCTTCCGATGTTTCCACTTCGGTGAGACGAACCGGCTTTTGTTTGGTGATTTCGAGCCCGCCCATGCTGATTTTAGGCGAATGATCTTTGCTGATAATTTCCTCTACATAAGTATTCCACTCGCCGCACGAAGGACATTTTCCTATCCATTTGGGCGAATCGACACCACAGTTTTGGCAGATATAGACTGATTTGGTTTTTGCCATGATTTTTTAAGAGTTTGAAAGTTTGTTGTTTGAAGAGTAATATGCTAATATTATGTCAGTTTATAAATTAGGTTAGTGGTTAACAGTTAAGTAAGTAATATAACCTCCATTAGTTTCTGCTGATCATGTAATTTAGCCTGAATATACGTATCAATTATCCAGATGTTCTCCATTATCCGGTATTGATGAAGTTACTTTGCTGCTGGCATCCGTGATATTGTTATTTTGTGTTTGTGATGATTGATTTTGCATTAAGGTGATTATTTTTTTTGTAAAATCGGACATAAATAACGGAATGTTTATCAGATTACCGTCTTGCTTTAAGTTTTTCATCGAAAACCGGATTCTCATTTTTGGTTGATAATGATTTTCGTAAACAGTTAAACTCTTTCCATTTATATTTTCATCCGCTTTAACTTCAATAGGGATGATGTCATTTTTATCTTGAATCAAAAAATCAACTTCTGCCTGATTTCCTGAAGTCCAGTATCGCGGAATTTCATCATATTGCGATATAAGGCTTTGTAAAATATAATTTTCAGTCAAAGCACCTTTGAACTCCACAAACAAGCGATTTCCTTCACGAATGGCAATCGGGTCTAAAGCCGACAGACGCCGCAATAATCCCACATCGGAAAGATACACTTTGAAAGCCGACAAATCATCATAAGCTGAAAGCGGTAAAGCCGGTTTTTTTGAGCAAAAAATTTTGTAAATCAACCCTGCTTGTGATAACCACAATAATGCATCTTCATATTCGCGCGCTCTGGCTCCGTGCTTTACAAGCTGATAAACAAATTTCTTGTTTTCACGTGCTAATTGTGAAGGAATAGAATTCCAAATATGAATCAGTTTAGGAATCATATTATTTTCGGTGTGTTTCGAAAAATCCAATTGATAGGCTTTCAGTATATTGGTTAATATTTGTTGTGTTTCTTCCACATCCTGTTTTTCGACAAGTTCTACAATAGCTTCGGGCATACCACCCGAAATAAAGTACATTTTGAATTTATCAACCAATTGATTAAAAAATAATTCGGGAATAGGTTCAAAATCATTTTTAGTATGTAAATAATCAAGTAGATTTGGTCCGGAAACACCTAAAAATTCAGAAAATGATACTGGATAAACTGTCATGAAATCGACCTTGCCAACCGGAAACGATGCGCCTCGGTTAAGAGCAACACCAAGCAATGAACCTGCACACGTTACTGCATATTCGGGTGCATTTTCATTGAAGTATTTCAGGCTGTTTAACGCATCATTACATTCCTGAATTTCGTCAAAAATTATGAGTGTTTTTTCAGGGATGATTGCTTTCCCATGTGCCAACGAAAGGTTTTGAAGAATTCTCGATACATCTTTAGTCTGGGCAAAAAATTGTTTCAATTCTATTTGTTCGTCAAAATTGAAATAGGCTACACTTTCAAAATGCATTTTCCCAAATTGTTTCAACGCATAAGTTTTACCAACCTGACGAGCACCTTGTAAAATTAGCGGTTTGCGATTTGCTGCGTTACGCCATTTTGAAAGTCTTGTTATAATTTCTCTGTTTATGTTCATTTTCTTCGGGCTTTCAGTTAGTTTTATGCGACAAAGATAATCAACTTTTTGAAAAATAAATTCATAAAATCACATATTATGTGCCATAAGTGTGATTATTTACACATAATTGGCACGAAAGGTGTGATTTTGGTGTTTTAATCTCATGTATATTTTCAGAACAATTATCGACCAATCTTCCAAAATTACCCCATTAGATTTCCATTTTTCGCCAGTTTCCCTTTTTTAGAAACCAATATCCAATCCCGCCGATCATTGTCCAGTACACAAATTCCGACATCCAGACTATGGCAACAGGTTGCGGATACAAAATGGTGGTATAATAAACAAAAGAAATATAAAAAAACAAGGTGAGTACTTCGATATAAAAAGCAGTTTTTGTGCTTCCGGTTCCCGAAACGGCATTGATAATGACATTAGCCACAGCAAAGAAAGCTACAGCTACCGACACAACCCGTATAACCGGTATTGCAGCCAGCATCAGTGACTGATCGTCGGTGTAAATATTGGCAAAAAGTTTTGGAAAAGTAAAAGCGAAAACAAAGATTGGCGCTACCGAAAATAGGGCAATGCGGATAATTTTATTCACCGTTTTCATCACTTCATCTTTTTGCCCGGCACCAATCAAATTGCTGATAAGTGTACCTGCAGTAGTTGAAAATGCAGCTGCCGGAATCATAAGTAAAATATACATGCTACGTCCGATATTGGTTACTGCTAATGGTCGTTCGCCCATACGCTCGATAAAAATAAAGAACACAAACCAGGTGGAAATGGAAATAAAAAACTGAAACATGATGAAAATGGACAAATTCAGTATT
>JAURYY010000354.1 GCA_030653695.1 Paludibacter sp.
TAATCAAGAAAGTAAAAAATTGCGTCTTTGCGACTTTGCGTGAAAATTTAATTCGAGATAAATAACAAAGTATTTTATAATTATCAGTGTAATATTCTTATTATCAAAGTGCTAATTGATTTTATAACGACACATTATAATTCAAATACGAATGAAAATACAGGGAAGTTGAGAACAAAACATTTTTGTCGTATAGTATATAGCTGTAATTTTGCATTTTGAAAAACAAACCAATAGTAAAATGATAAAAGCAAAAAACATTCATAAAAGCTTTGATACGCTTGAAGTGCTGAAAGGGGTTGATTTAAGTGTTGCAAAAGGCGAAATAGTTTCAATTGTGGGACCGAGCGGTGCCGGAAAAACCACTTTGCTACAAATTCTGGGAACGCTTGACAAACCCGATGCCGGAGAAATTCTTGTGGACAATGTAGATTTCAGCAAATTGAGCGAAAAAG
Organism: Paludibacter sp.; assembly: GCA_030653695.1. Classification (GTDB taxonomy): domain Bacteria; phylum Bacteroidota; class Bacteroidia; order Bacteroidales; family Paludibacteraceae; genus Paludibacter. The sequence continues at coordinate 456 of JAURYY010000354.1, forward strand.
AATTAGCTGCATTCCGCAACAAACACATCGGTTTTATTTTTCAGCTTCATCAACTTTTGCCCGAATTTACAGCACTCGAAAACGTGATGATACCAGCACTGATTGCACAAAAGGACACAAAAAAAATCAGAGCAAAAGCCAAAGAAATTTTAGAATATCTGGGGTTGAAAGATAGATTAGAACATAAGCCCAACGAACTTTCGGGGGGCGAAAAACAAAGAGTTGCAGTAGCGCGGGCATTAATTAACGACCCTTCGCTGATTCTTGCCGATGAACCTTCGGGCAGTCTCGACTCGAAAAACAAAGAAGAATTACATAAACTGCTGTTCGACCTGCGCGATAAATTCGGTCTGACAGTGGTGATTGTTACGCACGACAAAGAATTAGCCGCTTTGTCGGACCGTGTGATTGAAATGAGAGATGGATTAATTCAATCCAATTTTTCGACTTTCTCATTTACGAACACATCGGTCTAACATGCTAATTTATAAATGGCAGGTCTGGAGTTCTGAGATTACTAAAAACTTTCGCCCGACAAATTAATCACTTTAGCAGGATTCAGTCCACCTCCCGAAATGGTTAGGGTAGCCGCATGAGCACCAATGGCTGCTGGTGAATAAGTAACCGTGATATTCGTTCCGCCATTTGTATTAGCCAGTTCTTTGGTTATCGATGCTGTTGAAACAATGAAATACGAAGCATTGGTTCCGGTTACCAATAACGATAAATTACCTGTCAAATCAGTTGTTTTGATGTTAAATGTTTTGATTTTGGTGGCATTTACTTTGGTGGCAGCAAATTGTAATGAACTTTCAATAAGTCCCATCTTAAATTGAGGAGCAGAAGGATCTAAAGGTGCTCCGCCCATTAATTTAAAGGTTACATTATCGGCGGTTTTTACAATTGACGTTATTGGGCGGTTAATATTAACGCCCGCCCAGGTGGTAGGTGTAAATGCGCCGGTAGTAAATGCTGTTCCGGGTGTAGTGGTCTGACCGCTTAAAGGCTGCAGATAAACCCGCATGTGACTGCTGGCCGTTTGCGTGGTGCCGGTATAGTTATTTGGAGTATTATTATTCCACGCCGTTGCATTATAATCAATGTGCCAGATTAACATTCCTTCAGCCGGTAAAAAAGCGTCCCAACCTGTTTTTTTGCGGTATTCAACCATAAAAAATTCAACCGGACTCGGATTTGAGCCAACAAGATTGTGATTAGTAGCCGAGAGCAAATACGATTGCTGATTGGTGTTTGCAGGTATTGTTGTTCCCTGATACAGAGGTAAAAGTGTCAGGTCGGATGGAGTGCTTACCTGTTGGGGAGTGAACCAGCCCAGATAAAAGCGGTCGTAAGCCGAATAAGTAGGCGGAGTGCGTCCTAAGTTAAGGTATGCTCCATTATCCATAATGCTCCATTCGTTCAGCGTATTTTTGCTTGATTCTGTGGTGTGATAATAATCGGGTAATCCGATAACATGTCCGAACTCGTGAGTGAAAGTGCCGATGCCGCACATGTTGGCTCCGGTATTACCCCTTAATTCGGAAGTACAAGCATAGTTGTAAACCGTTTTTCCATCAAATTTTGTACTAGTGTTAGGCAGCGACCACGCATGAGGCCAGATGGTGGTGGTTGCACCGCCTTCGGCTTCATTATAGCCTGCATAATATACAAATACATTGTCAACAAAACCGTCATTGTCAGTGTCGTACTGTGCAAAGTTTAATCCTGCAATATCAGCGGCATTACATGCATCGATTACCATTTGTTGGGGTTTTACATCATATCCATCTGTGCCGTTTGCTCCATAAAATGAGCTGGTATTAGGTAAGGTGTAGGGACCTACCACATCGAACTGCGGACTGAATTTTCCGTAACTTGCACTTTTGAAATAATCGCGTGCCGATCCTGTTCCGCCATTGGCACTGTAATTCTCTTTATTCAGTAAATCAGCAAATGCTTCTTGTGGCGTTTGTAGTGGATAAGTACCATAACTTATGTCCGAAAAATTAACAAGTATAATTAGTGCCTTCGGTGTTCCGTTGAGCGGATAGGCACGCTGTATTACCTGCTCGCCCGATGCCGGTGCTAATGTTCTGGATTTTGTTGGGAGCGATTGATTTGAAATCATAATATCTTCCGCCTTTAATACCGAACGAAGAAACGTCTGTTCGCTAACAGTTCGTTTCGAAATATTTTTTGCAACTATATTGCTTTCAGTTACATTACCCTGCAAATCAACGTTTGCATAAGTATAAAATCCTTTTGCATTTTGTTTTACCATATATCCATCTTGGGTGGTTCGGTAGTTTTTAAACTCATCGCCATGTATACGTATAGTCAGTTTTGTTCCATCGGGCTGAGTTATTTCGACTGGTTCTTTGTATGCTCTGATAGCGTATAAGTTTTGAACCGAAGTCAGATAAAGAATGGCAAACAATACCAGCAAGAGATTTTTTCTATTCATATTCGTTTTTTTTTTATAAAAGTGGGACAAAAATAATAAATCATTTTGGCAATAAAAAATCGAAATAGTTAAAAAACTATTATTTACTAACGGATAATTGATGATAAAGTTCATAAATATGACAATTTTTCATGTAATAAGGAGGTTCTGAATTAACTTTCATTTTTTTGATGTATAGTAGTTTTGATAAAAATCACTATCATTACAACACAAAATATCTGCAATAATGTCGCACATTATCAGTGTATTACAGACATTTTGTCCGAATTATCGACTTGGTATTTTTCTTGCAAGCTAAGTAGTAAATCAAATTAAATGTTTAACTTAAAAAAAACAGGAGGACCAAATTATGTTACTCGCAAGAAATTCAAATCAGACTCCATCATTATTCGACCGTTTTTTTGATGGAGAAATGTTCGATTGGTCGAACCGCATGTCGGAGTACGGCTGGTTCGTACTCCGATTTTTATTTGGTTAGCAATGGGCATGCCCCATAGTTGGTTAATGGTCCCGATAGCCCCGATAGCTATCGGGGGGAGGTAAATGGTTAAATGGTAAATAGTAAATGGTAAATGGTTAATGGTAATTATGGCGGAAACATTTCAACAAATAATAAATGGTGATAAACCGGTTTTGGTCGATTTTTTTGCCACTTGGTGCGGACCGTGTAAAACAATGAGTCCGATAGTGGATGCAATAGGAAAAGAAATGATGGGCAAAGTTCGTGTACTGAAAGTAGATGTGGATAAAAATCAGGCAGTAGCATCCGCTTATCAGGTACAGGCAGTTCCCACATTTCTCATTTTTAAAAACGGAAAAGTGGTATGGAAAAAGGCTGGCGGAACAGATAAAATAACACTCAGACAGCAACTGCTCTCATTTATATAGAGCGCAAGAATCATCCCGATTCCCGATAGCTATCGGGACAAGACGAAAAATGCAGCAAGGGGGCATGCCCCCTTGTTAATGTGTTACAAATTTTTATGTCAGATTAATTTATTCGTGGTATAAATATAATAAACTACAAACATAACATACGCTTTTAATTTTTTATATATTTGATATACTGTGTTTTGTATTTGCTCTTTACTCTTTGTTCTTTGTTCTAATGTCTTTTATTTTATATAAACATACGGGCAACCGGTTTTTTTTGTTGGGTGAAGTAATAAAATCAAATATATTGCAACTTAAATGGCGTTATTTTGTTAATAGAATAAATATCTTTTCCTTTGCAAAACAAATCAACAAAATTTTAATCAATTAATTCTTCTTTATTATGAAGCAGTTTTTTAAATATACCCTGGCTACAATTGTCGGAGTAATCATTGCCTGGTTTATAGGCATTTTATTGTTCTTTGGTATTGTAGGCGCATTGTCGAAAAGTGATGCAAGTGTTACCACGTTAAAACCTAATTCTGTTTACGAGTTAGAACTTAAAGGTACGTTAACCGACAGGTCGGAGGATAATCCTTATCTGCTTTTGGCTGAAGCTTTTGGGCAGCCCGAAGAAAAGGTAATCGGACTTGACGATGTGTTGGCAAATATTAGTAAAGCAAAAAATGATGTTAATATCGCAGGTATTTATCTGAAAGGAGGCATGCTATTCGGAGGCTTTGCATCTTTCAAAGAAATACGCGATGCGCTGACAGACTTTAAAACTTCGGGTAAATTTATTGTTGCTTATGCTGATACTTACATGCAAAGCAATTACTATATAACATCGGTTGCCGATAAAGTTTTAATAAATCCCGAAGGATTGTTCGAGTTCAAAGGACTTGCTTCCGAAAAGGTATTCTTCAAAAACACGCTCGAAAAACTTGGCATTCAAATGCAGATTGTGAAAGTGGGCACTTATAAGTCGGCTGTGGAACCCTTTGTAAATACTAAAATGAGCGATGCCAACCGCGAGCAGGTTACAGTATATCTGAACTCAATGTGGAGTACAATTTTAAAGCAAATTTCAACGGATCGTAAAATTCCAATCGATAAACTCAATGGTTTTGCCGATGAAATGATGATGTTTCAACCCACCGAAAAAGCTCTCAAATACAATTTAATTGACTCGTTAGTTTATGCCGATCAGGTTGACAGCATACTCAAATCGTACATCAAGGTTAAAGGTGAAAAGGTGAATTTAGTGAAACACTCGAAAATGTCTAAAGTTCACGATCAGAAAAAATTTGAAAAAAACAAATTAGCAGTCATTTATGCGGTAGGTGGTATCGACGATGGTGATAATCAAGGAATAGTTTCAGAAAAACTGATTGAAACAATAAACGAAGTAGCTAAAGATAAAATGGTAAAAGCAGTTGTTTTCAGGGTTAGTTCGCCAGGGGGTAGCGCTTATGGTTCGGAACAAATATGGCGAGCCTTATCCAATTTGAAAGCAAAAAAACCTTTAATTGTTTCGATGGGCGATTATGCTGCTTCGGGCGGATATTATATATCGTGTATGGCTGATAAAATTGTGGCTCAGCCCAATACCATAACCGGCTCGATTGGTATTTTCGGACTAATACCGGATATCAGCGGCTTGAATAATAAATTAGGTCTGACTTATGATGTGGTTAAAACCAATAAAATGAGCGATGGCATTTCGGTAAACCGTCCGTTCAGAGCTGAAGAGCGCGATTTGATGCAAAATTACGTCAACCGTGGATATGAGCTTTTTGTAAAACGATGCGCCGATGGAAGAAAGAAGACAACGGATGAGATGAAAACTATAGCCGAAGGGCGTGTGTGGACAGGTGAAGATGCACTGAGAATAGGGTTGGTGGATGAATTAGGAGGAATGAATGATGCAATTAAAATAGCAGCCACTCAAGCTAAACTCACAGCATATCAAGTCAGGGAATATCCCGAAAAGGAAGATTTTGCAACTAAACTAATGAAAAGTTTCGGCGAAGAAGCCGAAACACGTTTTGCCAAAGCGTATTTGGGCGAAAATTACAAACTTTTCATACATATTAAAAATATAGAGAAAATGAACGGAATACAGGCACGTCTGCCCTTCGACCTGATTATTCGTTGATGCGATTTGTAACTTATTAACTTAATTCCCTGACTGTTTTAAAAACTGTCAGGGAGTTTTTTTTGTCGGGAATAGAATTTGTTTTGTAAATAAAAAATTATATATCTATCTTTGCGGTCGTTTTTTGCGGACGAACCGCAAAAACGTGTGCTTGAATACCACGTAAAAAACAAGAGAAAATGAAAAAACAAGTTTCAGTCACCTTTATGGTGCTGGGGATGCTGTTCACGGTATGCCTCATCGTTTCAAACATTGTTGAGCAAAAATTAATTCAGATCGGACCGATTGAAGCCACCGCCGGATTGCTCATATTTCCCATATCGTATATTATTAACGACCTGATTGCCGAAGTCTGGGGCTATCGCAAAGTGCGTTTAATTATATGGAATGGTTTCCTAATGAATTTTTTGGCAGTTGTCATTTTCCGCCTCAGTATATGGGCACCGGGTTCTGAAAATTTCCTCCATCAGGCCGCTTTTGAACTTGTGCTTGGTAACACCGAACGGATTGTTGCTGCCAGCTTCATTGCTTTCCTTTTCGGATCGTTTCTGAATGCATACGTAATGAGCAAAATGAAAATAATGCAACACGGTCGAGGATTTTCCATTCGTGCAGTAGCTTCAACTATTGTGGGCGAAGGCGCCGATTCGTTGGTTTTCTTTACACTTGCATTTACAGGCATTATCCCTACACAAGCCTTGATAATGCTTATTATTACACAAACCGCCATGAAAACCGGTTACGAAATCATCGCCTTACCTGTTACCAATATTTTAGTAAAATGGATCAAGAAAAAAGAGCAGGTTGATGTTTATGATCAGGGAATATCTTATAATCCTTTGAAGGTAAATGAAATATGATTGATGGTTTGATTAATTCTTAAAATTACACTCCAGCTAAGTTATTTCCCCACAGGGAATTCACAGCAATATAAAACCTCCATACATCAACAATATTTCCTTGAAGGGAAAGAATATTCTTATAAGTTACACTACTTCCAAAACTTTTTCAGCAGCGAGCTTATATCCATAATTTCTATTTCATAACTAACTATAGCGATGATATGCAGGAATAACCCATTCTTCGCATTGGTTTGTTCCATATAGGGAATTGTATTGCATTTTTCCTTCAATTCTAATGCTATAATAAACGTCAAATATAACATACACTTTGAATTTTGCAAATAATTGATATACTGCCTTTTTCCCGTCCCGATTCCCGATAGCTATCGGGACGGGAATCGGGATTACTCTTTACTCTTTGTTCTTTTGTCTTTTATTATATGAATCCTCAACCGAGATTTTGTTGATTTAATTAGGGGCAAACTCAATTTTTTTGCAGGGATTGAATATTCAATTTCAACTGCCACCCTCCGGTTTATGGTAAGCGGCTTCGCCACTTACCTCAAGTCAATTGTAATTCTTTGTTATTTAAAGCAAAGAATATATATTTTACCACAAAAAAAAACAATATACACAAATCTGAATTCGAATATGACCAACTTGCCTAATGATATGCAATTTTGGTAATGGTATGACATTAATTGAACCAATCATTAATAAAACATAAAAAAACAAAGGTGAATAAACAATAATTGCCTTAAAAAACGCCATGGTAAAATACAGAGTAACATTAATCAAAGAAGAGCATGATGAACACATGTCCATTATTAACAAAGGTTCTCATACAACTCAACAATATCGCAAGGCTTATATACTTCTAAATTGC
>JAURYY010000016.1 GCA_030653695.1 Paludibacter sp.
ATGCTTTTGTTCTTGTTGCGCTTAAAATCTGCGAAATCTATCTCAAGCCCTGCTATAAACATAATATAAAGCAGCCCAATTGATCCAAGCAATTCAATTGCCGACGACATTGAAATAAGATGCAATCCATTTGGTCCCACCAACACGCCTGTAAGGATGATTCCAACTACTCCGGGTAATTTAACCCTGCGCGAAATGATGGGTGCAACAAATATTATTACCAATAAAACTAAAAATAACAGTACGTTATCGGTTATTGGGAAGGATATGGTAGTATTCATAATCGTGTTTTTCGTGCGTACAAATATACTGATTATAGTTCAGTATAACAATAACTTTATCTGCGTTTCCTTTTTGGTCAAATTGAGGAAAATTTAACCACAACCAACTGTCAACGACACGTGGTGAGTTAACAGGCACAATAGCAACAAAGCATATTGCATTATTATCAAGTTTTACATTTTTTAGAAATGCCGACAGGCTAAACTATTGTGCTCTTTTTTATTTTTTCTAATGTGCCTATTGTGGTTGAAAGTATTTTTTTTAAAATGACTATCGGCTTTTGTACCCAACGTTTTTTTATTTGTAAAACAATAAATAATGGCTCATTTCTAAGACAAAGTTGATGGTATATGGTTAGTTTTTGAATCTATTTTCTGTGAAGAAATGGAAAAGAATGGAACGCGGATTCTCGCTGATTAATCAGCGAAAATCAGCGTTCTATTCTCATTAATAAGGAAGTATTAGGTGCTTTTTTAAAAATAGAACCAAAATGATTTAATTGTCAGCAAGAATATTAAATCATATATATTTGAGTTAAATTTATTTCATTGGGTGCAAAAGCCGATAGTCATTTTTGTTTAAGCATTCATTACCAAAAAAAATATTAAAAAAACATGAATTTAATCGAGTCACTAAACCAACGTTATGCCAGTAAAATGATGAACGGAACAAAAATTCCGGAAGAAAAATTTCAAACAATTCTCGAAGCCATAAGACTTGCACCTACCTCGCTCGGTTTACAGCCTTTTAAAGTATTAATAGTCGAAAATCAGGCATTAAAAGACAAAATATTTGAAAAAGCAGCTCCCGGGCAACCACAAATTCCTACCTGTTCGCACTTGCTAATTTTTGCTGCCAACCGAAAAATTACTCGTGATATGCTTGATGAATATTTTGAATTAATTGAAGCTACAAGAGATTTGCCGGCTGAAAAACTACTCGCTTACCGAAATATAATGAACGGATTGGTTGACAAAAGTGAAGAGCAAAACTTTAATTGGGCTGCCCGTCAAACCTATATTGCGTTGGGGTTCGGATTGGTAAGCGCAGCATTGCTTGGGTTGGATTCGGTGCCTATTGAGGGGTTCAGTGCTTCAGTGTTGGATGAACTGTTAAATCTGAAGGAGCAAAACCTTGGTTCGGTTACCATGTTTGCATTGGGCAACCGCGATGAAGAAAAAGATTATAATGCCAAACTACCCAAAGTGCGCAAATCCAAAGAATATCTTTTTGTGAAATTATAACAGGCAGAGCAAAAAGCATTAACCCCAAGATTAAGAACAAGAAAGCAGTTTCGTCCAATAGTATTTTTCATTCAAAACAAATAGTTTTCAAGCAGCGCAGAATTGAATATTCTGCGTTGCTTATTTACGGATTTAATTTGCTTATGATTTCATTAAATGAGTTTGGATTTACTGTTCTTTAAATTTTCATTATCTTTGTCAAATATTTTAGTATTTTAATGACAGATAATTCAATTTTCAATAATAAAAAAGTAGTATTTAATACCTTAGGCTGCAAACTGAATTTTGCCGAAACGTCGGCAATTGGAAAGCAAATGCTGAACGAAGGTTTTATTAAAGCAAGATCGGGCGAACAGGCAGATGTTTGTATTGTAAACACCTGCTCGGTAACCGATGCAGCCGACCGGAAATGCCGCCAGGCAATCGGCAAACTACGGCGTCAGCATCCTGATGCCATAATGGTCATTACAGGTTGTTATGCACAGTTAAAACCTGCCGAAATTGCTGGAATAGCGGGCGTTGACTTAGTGCTTGGTGCAAACGAAAAATTCAGTATTTTAGAGTATCTTCGTGATTTTAAAAAAAACGGAAGCAACAAAATTCATCATTCCGAAATTAAAAATGTGAATGAATTTATGCCTTCCTGTTCGCGCGATGACCGAACGCGCTATTTTCTGAAAATTCAGGATGGGTGTGATTACTTTTGCACCTATTGTACTATACCTTTAGCAAGAGGACGCAGCAGAAATGCGACAATTGAAGAAACCCTTAAAATGGCTGAGCAAGTCATTCAAGAGGGTGCTAAGGAAATCGTGCTTACCGGTGTAAACATAGGTGATTTCGGAAAAAGTACAGGTGAATCTTTTTTCGATTTAATAAAAGCCTTAGACGCTCTGCCATACCTAATCCGCTTCCGAATTTCGTCGATTGAACCTAATTTGCTGTCAGATGAAATAATCTGGTTTGTAGCACAAAGTAATCATTTTATGCCACATTTTCATATACCTTTGCAATCGGGGACGAATGAAGTGCTGCAAATAATGAAGCGGAAATATAACCGCGAACTTTTTGCAAATAAAATTGAAACCATCAAGTCAATTTTACCTGATGCTTTTATCGGTGTTGATGTTATTGTAGGGGTACGTGGCGAAACGCCCGAATTATTCGAAGAATCGTGTAAATTTATTGA